>JAUQQB010000538.1 GCA_030550075.1 Chloroflexota bacterium
CCACCTGGACCTGGTGATCGTGGAGGGAGGGGCCGGAGCGCGTGAGGTAGCGCTCCTGCGGACCCGATATCCGATCCGCCTGGTTCTGGGAGAGGAAACGCCGATCCGGGATGGATTGCAGATCGAGATCGGCATGGTGAGGTTAGAAGCCATTGAAGGAGGATGGCGGATGGAGATCGGACGGCAACGGGTGGTGATCACCAGCCGCCGCGCCGTTCGGAAAGGGATCTCCGCGGATTGGGTGATCACAATGGGGGATGAACGGCGCGGGCTCGCTGTGGCCCAACAGGTGAACGCATGGGGGCTTCTGGTCGGCGGGGCACCCGCCGGCGGCGCCGCGGGCGCCGTCTCCGGCCTGCGCCAGGTCTGGCAGGCCCGGGATCACCGATGGATTGCCGCCTGGACCGATGGGGAAGTGTGGTGGTTGCGTGCAGGGCCTTAAATGGTGCGCGAAAATGGGCCCGACGCGGTGGAGCATGGTCTTTCCTGTTCGTAGTCGGGCACGTCAGTGCCCGTCCTTTTTGGGAACGCGAAGTCAGGCGGCACGCTTCGCTCCGTGCCCCACTACGAACAGGGGGCTTTTCGCTCGTAGTAGGGCACGTAAGTGCCCGTCTTCTTTTTAGGAACGCTTAATTGGGCACTCCGCTTCGTGCCCGACTACCAACAAGGGGCTTTCCTGTTCGTAGTAGGGCGCGTAAGCGCCCGTCTTCTTTTTGTGCACGCCTATAACGGACACTCCGCTTCGCTCCGTGCCCGACTACGAACAGATGGCCACGCGCCTGGCGCGCATGCATACGCATCGCTGGAAGATGAACGGCCTCATTCCCCGCATTGCACGGGACGCATCACATACAGGGATCCCTCGCGGGGCCAGCGATGTCCCTCCGGGCATACCACGGCGTCCTCTTGCTCGATGGCCGGAAGGCGGCAAGCAGGGCACCGCCAGAGGCCCTCCCCCACCGGACCTTCCCCTGGACCGGCCTCTGCCCGGACGAACACACTGGGGGTCAGCTTCCAGAGCGCACCGATCCCCTGGACCCAGCCGTCCATCCGCGCCAGCCACGGGGCTGGGATCAACCGCTTGAGCCACGGATGACGGAAATGGGAAACTGCCCGCTCCCGCTGGATCCGAAAACCCGCCTCCTCCAGCCGGGCCTGCACCCATGCAGGGTGGAAATCAAAATGGAGAGGAGCAAATTCCACGGGCTCCGGGGAGAATGGGGACCACGATTGGGCGCGAATCACGTAACGGAAGATCGCCTTCAGGTGACGCTTGTTTGCGAACTCCAGTATAAAAATCCCACCCGGCCGCAGGATCCCATGGATCTCCCGAAGCGCCCGGGGCACATCCTGAACATGGTGGATCACCCGCACCATCACCACCGTATCCATCACGCCGGGTTGAAAGGGCAGCTGGTAAAGGTCCGCCACCACGAAGCGGAAGCGCGGATCGTGTCCCCACCGATGCCGGGCGGCCTCCACCTGCGTCCGGGCGTAATCCAGGAGATAAACCTCCTCATAGCCGCTATACAGATCCGCCAGGCGACCGAACCCGGCGCCGATCTCCACCAGCCGGTGGCCCCGGGGAGGCAACAGCGCCCGAAGCGCGATCCGCTCGGCCAGGTCCTCATACGCGCGACCTGCCCGCCAGAAGGCTTCATAGTCGGTTTCCTCATAACTGCAAACGGGAGGCGCGCTTTGCCTTTCCCGCATGGATTTCTCCTCCCCCTTAAAAGCCTGGATTCTTTCCTACCCCAGCAACCTCCATCCAGCCCATCCAAGGCCCATCAGCCCACCCAGGATCAGGATCGCATGATCCCACAGAGAGCCGGTTCGCCATCGAGCCAGGCGCAGACGCCCGCCGGACAGCGGCCAGAGCCAGGGAACGCCCTGAGGAGTGAGGGCATCGAGGAAGAGATGGGAGAGATAGCCCGCCGTCCAGGCCCCTGTCAGCGCCGGATCCCGTAACCACAACCAGCCCAGCATGCCCCAGATGATGGCCAGGGTCAGCGAATGCGTGGGCCCCCGATGCGGAAGCCGGATCAGCATCAATAGCAGGAATCCCCCGGCCAGGGAGAGGCCCGCGATCGCCCCCGAGCCCAGGAGATACCCACCCAGCAACCCCCCCGCGATCCCTATCGCGCCCAACCAGCGCGCGCCCCGCGCCACAGATCCCACATCCAGATCCACATCCGGGATCATCCCGGAGAAGGCTCCCAGCGCCCCTCCAATCGGACCACCGGCCCACAGAC
>JAUQQB010000539.1 GCA_030550075.1 Chloroflexota bacterium
GGGGAGGGGGGATTCAGGGGGTGGGGATATTGAGCAACCACCGCATCGGTCATGCCTCTTCCAGGGCGATGAATCGTTCTTCCATAATTTCTGCGGCAAAACCGAGGGCTTCATAGATATCCTCAAGCTCCAGCTCAAGCCATTCTGCTAGAATCTCCTCGATAGTCATTCCCGAGCTGAGATAAGTCAGGATCGAGGCGACAGGGATGCGCAGGCCACGAATGCAGGGCTTGCCGAGGCATTTGTTGGGATCTATGATGATGCGCTGAAAACGGTAATGACGTCGCTCCATAAAGCCCTCCGCCTGATTTCGGCTTGTAATAACCGGGGTTAGCCTGGGAGTCAAAGGAAGGTAGGACAACTGCGAGCAGTTGTCCTACCTTGCTTATTGCGCGCTCAGAAGCTCCCATCCCAGCAGAAGAGCGGCAGACCAGGTGAAGTCCCCGATCCCCAGGCCTTCTCCGGTTCGAGGGTCATAATATTCGTGGAACCCGGAGCGGGCAATCAGGTCCAGCGTGTGCTGGTGAATCTCCTGGGCAAGCTCGTGGAATCCGTAGCGGGCCACGCCATGGGCGATCAGGGCGTTTAAATTGATCCAGATGGGGCCCCGCCAGTAGCGACGGGGCTCCCAGCCGGGCTCCATTTTGCTCACCGTGGGAACCAGGTGGCGCGTCCCTCCATCCGGAGCGAAGGCCGCCGGATTCCTCAGATAACGATCCACCATCTCCTGGGCCTGCTCCGATGTGGCCAGCCCCGCGTAAAGCGCAAGGAATCCCCCGGATGCGATCACCGGGATCCGATTGCCCGCCACGCCATCCCAATCCAGGAAGAATCCGCGCTCGCGATCCCATAACCAGGTCTGGAAAGCGGCCCGGCTTCGTTCCAGCCACTCCTCGATTTCCCCGCTGGGCTCCCCCAGGGCTCGGGCCATGGCCAGCAGGGCTTCCTCCGAGCGATGGCGCAACGCGTTGAACAGGACATCGTAGACGCGGAAGGGGGAGCTGCGCACCCCGCTTTCTCCATACTGGTGGGATCGCAGGTGCAGGATCAGGGCGAGGAAGCGGTCGTAATCGGAGCGACGGGGCCGCTGCTCCTCCGGTACCCAATGGGCATCGGCCCGCTGGTAGGGGGGGAGGCCTTCCGCTGGAACCCGCGATAAGGGGAGATCCCAGAGAGGGCTGTTATCCATACCCGATTCCCATGGGTGCACGATACAGCTTAGCCCGATCCCATCCGGATCCCGGGTGGCGTGCAGCCAGCGATGATAAGCCTGCAGGGCCGGGAAGGCTTCCCGGGCGAAGGCTTCCGCCCGCTGGCGCTCCGGATCATGCTGGAACAGGATCCAGACCACGAAGGCCAGGACCGGTGGCTGGGTGATGCCGGAGGTGGGGAGATCCTTCGGGGCCTCCGGCGCGAGGTCCGAGCGCCAGATATCGGCGCCCGGGAAATAGGCACTGGGCCATCCGTAGAACACGACGTGAGGGATCATCCCGTTGCGCCATTGCCCCCGCATGGCGGCGCGGATCTCCCGATAGGCGCGCTCGAAGTCCCCCAGAGCCGCCCAGCCGATGGCGGTGAACCCCGCATCCCAGAGCCAGAGATGCGGATACTGGCGAGGGGAGGGGGCCGTGAACGTTCCCCGATCATTTCGCCGCAGCACTTCGACAGCTGCCTTTTGCAGAGCGTCGATCTTCATGCTCCCCCTTCTGTCTGGCGCAGGATTGACTCCTATTCTAATGCGGACGTTGGATGGAGCGGGCTGGAATGAGCTTTAAGGTCCCGGCAAGATCCGCAGGATCCGGTCATCTCCGGGTTGGGGCCGCCCGCGGCCATCGCGGTTGCTGGTGGTGAAGTAAAGTGCGCCGTCCGGCCCCATAACGACATCGCGGATGCGTCCGAATTCGCCGCGGAAAAGCGCTTCGTGGAAGACCACGGTGGTCCCATCCGGCCCCAGCACCACGTGATGGAGATGCTGCCCTCGCAGCGCTCCGAAGAACAGGTGACCCCTCCAGGGCGCGAGGAGATCGCCGACAACGAAGGCCATACCGGCTGGCGCCCATGTATCTTCCCCGCTGTGAAGGATGGGGTCTATAAAGCGAGGGTCTCCCGGAGCGCCGGTCGCCAGGGGCCATCCGTAATTGCCTCCCGGCCGGATGAGGTTCAGTTCGTCCCGACAACATAATCCCATCTCGCCCGTAGGGCCGTGCTCGGTGCTGTAGAGCTGGCCGGTCGTGGGATGCCAGGCCAG
>JAUQQB010000540.1 GCA_030550075.1 Chloroflexota bacterium
GGGGCGCCTTCGGCGCCCCGCTCCGCCCCCAAAGCCCCCATGGGAAACGAACTGCGTAAGTCCTATATAACGTTTAGAGGCTCCGCTTTTTCCCTAACCCGGGGAGCGGGCCAGGCCCTTTCAACCATCTTACTCGCCCCAGGCTCCACGGGGCAAGCTGCATCACACCTTTCGGGAGCGCAGAGGATGAAAGCATTGACCGTGGCTCAGATGCGCCAGGCAGAGGCGGCTGCCGATGCCGCCGGCCATACCTATGCCCGGATGATGGAGCGGGCCGGCCATGCGGTGGCCTCCGAGATCATGCGACGCATGTCCGTTCAGGGCCGCCGCATTCTCGTCCTGGTGGGTCCAGGGAACAACGGCGGCGACGGCCTGACCGCCGCCCGCTTTCTGAAGGAGGCCGGGGCGGAGGTCGCCTGTTACCTGTTGAAGCCGCGCGAGGAGACCGATCCAGTTTTCCAGGCGGCGAAGACAGCTGGCTGCTTCATCGCCCAGGCGGAGGACGATCGAACATGGCGAGTGCTGCGCCTCTGGATTCGGAGCGCTGCGGTGATCGTGGACGCGCTGTTAGGGACCGGGACCACGCGCCCACTGGAGGGGGATCTTCTCCGTATGCTGCAAATCGTGCGGGCGGAGGTGAGCGATCGGCGGCCGTGGCCGACATCGTTCTTTGCCCCGGGCTTCCCCCTGATCCCCGCCGCCTGGACCCCGCGGAAGCCGCCGGAGCCCTGGCTCGTAGCCGTCGATGGGCCGACCGGGATGAACTATGACACGGGGGAGCTGGATCCCAACGCGTTTCACGCGGATCTCACGGTGACCTTCGCCTGTCCGAAAGTCGGGCACTTCCGTTTCCCGGCCGCCCACGCGGTCGGCGAGCTGGTGGTCGCGGATATCGGGATTGAGCCGAAGTGGGTACCGGAGGGGGCGTTCGAAGTGATGGACGCCGCGACCGCTCGGGCATGGTGTCCGCCGCGCCCGGCGAATGCGCACAAAAACACGTTCGGGAAAGTGGCCGTGGTGGCCGGCTCCACGAATTACCCCGGCGCTCCGTGGCTGGCCGCTCAGGCGGCGGCACGCGTTGGCGCGGGATGGGTCACCCTTGCCATCCCGCGGGCCATCTATCCGGTCCTGGCTGCGAAAACGACCGAAATCACCTATGTGCTGTTGCCGGATGAACTCGGCGTCCTGATCCCGGATGCTGCAGAGGTCCTGGCGAAGGCGGTGGAGGGCTACGCCGCCATGGTGCTGGGCCCCGGTTTGACCCAGGAGAAGGAGGCCGTGGCCTTCGTCCACACGATGTTTGGGATGGAGCGGGCCGCACGACGAGGCCGCATCGGTTTTCATATTGAGGAAGAGGAAGCGGTGAAGCCGGCCGCCTCCACCTGGACCTGGCCGCCCCTGGTGGTGGATGCAGATGGCCTGAATGCCCTGGCTCAGGCAAAGGACTGGGCGGCCCGATTGCCGGGCCCGGCGATCCTCACGCCCCATCCCGGCGAGATGGCCCGGCTCACCGGGCTGGACAAGGAAACGATCGATCGCGACCGCCTGGAGATCGCCCGGCGGTTTGCCCAGGCATGGGGCCATGTGGTGGTGCTGAAGGGGGCGTTCACCGTGGTCGCAGCGCCGGATGGGCGGGCGCTGGTGATGCCTTTCGCCAACCCGGCGATGGCCACGGCGGGGACCGGGGATGTGCTGGCGGGGGCCATCGCAGGCCTACGGGCCCAGGGGCTGGCCCCGTTCGAAGCCGCCGCGCTGGGTGCCTATCTCCACGGCCTCGCCGGGGAGCGGGCGCGTCAGGAGATTGGGGCGGCAGGAGTGACCGCTGGCGATCTCATCCCGCGGCTCCCCCGCATCCTCCGCGCCCTGAGCGGGGAGATAGACTGAGGCCAGAAACATCCAGGCTCCCTAGTCTCGCCCGGGTCCAAAGCGCCGGTCCGTGGGGAGTCGAATTCTTGAGGGTTGCGGAAAGCGAATCGGCCTCTCACGGCTCCTCCGGTCTGGTCGCCCTGGATCCAGAGGGCTTTGGGAGGAGAGGGCTGTCCAGCGGGCCATCCCGCTCGATCCACACCGGAGAGAGAATCAGAAGGGGCACTTACGTGCCCTACTACGAACAGGAAAAGCCCTTTGTTTGTAGTCGGGCACGGAGCGAAGCGGAGTGCCCGTCTAAGCGTTCACAAAAAGAGGACGGGCACTTACGTGCCCTACTACAAACAGGAAAGACCCTTTGTTTGTAGTCGGGCACGGAG
>JAUQQB010000541.1 GCA_030550075.1 Chloroflexota bacterium
GGAGGGGGGAGAAAGGGGGTGGGGCCCTTCCGCACGCTTCGCGGGAGCTCCGAACGGAATGCGGCCCGGCTGAATAGTTACTTGCACAATAACTTTTCCCGTTGGGAGGGCGTTCCACCCTTTGGGATGGGAGAACAGATGAGGCGACGTTTTCTGCCTTCCGGCACCGTCGGTCCATCCGGAAGTTCACGATGCCCACCACCGCCAGAAACACCGTGTCATAGAGGGAAAGAAGACGACGGAACACCGACGACAAGATCCGAAAACGCTTCAACCAGCGGAAGTTCGCATCGCGCCAACCGATGGCCGATTTCGCCTTTCAGCCACTGGGGGACTGAGGTCCAGCAGCCTGCTGTTCGCCTCACTCCCAGCGCCACTCACTGTCCGCGCTCTCTGGCCCTCTGCCACCAAAGGCGCTCGATCCGCCCCAACTCGAAATCGCTCTTCAGCGGGCCACCAGGGGCAAATAAATCGGATATGCCTCCGGCACCCCGGCTACACCCGTCCATGGCGGAAGGATGAAGCTGGCCACCGCCGGAACGGAATTGGCCTGCTTGAAGTTGTCGTGGTTGAGGACCCGGACCCGACCACGTGGGGCGACAACCATCTGCGGGCGATCGGTAGGGTTTACCCAGACCCATCCCCACTGAAACTCCCGCATCCATACCCCGGAGGGCAGTTCCTGGGCTGGAGCCTTCGGCAACCCCAGGTTGAAGAGCCGCGGGTCATATTCGTCGAACCAGTAGCTATCCCGGTATTCCCACGCGGTAAAGTGGAAATAGCCATTGCGCCGCTGCGGGTCATATCCCAGCAGGAAGCTGGTCATTGCGAACCACAGCACATCCCAGCCCCGCATTCCATTCCAGATCTCCTGGTCCATCTTGCCCAGGCCGCTCCCCGATGATGGATAGATGCGGTTCGTGGAGAGAACTGCAAACTGGGCCGCCGAGCGGAGCGTGTCGAGGCGTTCCCGCCAGTGGTTGGGGCGCGGTGGGAAAGTGCCACAAACGAAGCCGCACTCTTCCATTGCGTGGCCGCCCGTCTCGTTGAGCACCGCGATATAGTCCGGCCTCAGCTTCCAGGCGTTAAACATCAGGATCAGTCCCCGCGACCGATACCATGGGACCGCCTTGCGGATGAACTGGAAGAGGTGCTGGACATACAGGCTGTCGTTCCAGCTCCCGTTAGCCCGATAGGTCGTCGGGTAATCCGCCGGGGCGGAGCATCTTCTCTCCGTCTGATCCCAGCTCGACATCGGGCAGAAGGACCAGTGGCTGTAGGCGCTGGTCTCCGCGCCGTCTATGAAGACGCCGCTTGCCCCCTCGGCGTTCACGATCGGATTCGGTCCCCACATATCCAGCCAGCCTTGCTCGATCCAGTAATCCTGCCAGTTGGGATTGCCAGGCTCCATGGCTACGTACTGGGGGTAAGACAGATCCACCAGATAGTCCCCGCTTCGCTCTCCGATAGCGAACCACCGATCGTCGGAGCCGACCCCGTGGCTCTGGCGCAGGCGCTCAAAGTATTCCTGGCCGGAAACCGGTCCCCGGCTGCCGAGCCAATTCAGCTCTTTAGGGCCCATCCGATAAAGAAGGATCATCGAGGCGGGGTTGAGGTTCCGGATGGCCAGCAGCGGACGATTCGGCGCGCCGCACCAGCGGGAGGTGCGGGTAGCAAGATACATCGAGAGATCAAGGAGGGAGAACCGGGCTGCCTCCTCGATGGGATAGCAGCTTCCAGGCCTCTGATTACCGATAGGGCCATAGAGCACCGCAGCCGCAGGGATGAAAGGCGCAGGGTTCCAGAAGATGGGAAGCGGATCCAGTGAGCCCGGAAAAGGAGACGGCGCCGGGCTTGATTGGGGAACTTCCGGGATCGCCCCGAAGGCAACCAGTATGACCAGCGAGATGCGCATTGTGCGTTTCATCCTTACCCCTCCTTTCCTCCAAGGAGGAAATGGCTTTGGAGAGGAAAAGTAATTGTAGAGCTGGGCGGGCCGCCGAAGGCCGTCCCAGCCCGAAAGCTCCCGCGCTGGATAAGGCGAAGCGGCCTGAGGTTATTAACCTTAGCCGCTGCGACCGGAGCGGCGAGGCCGCTGAGGGAGCGATCCGGCGGAGCGAGCTTTCAGGCGGCCATGTTATCGCTGATCTACTGTAACTATTCAGCCGTTCTCCAGCATTGTCTATACGGATAGAGGCGGTTTCCTCCTGGGGGCTTTTGGGGCCGAGCCGCGCGCCGAAGGCG
>JAUQQB010000542.1 GCA_030550075.1 Chloroflexota bacterium
AAATGATCCAGGCGTTGGGTCGTATATTTGACCTCGGCCATTGGTATCCTCCTGTCCCTGAAGGATACCACAAAATCCTATTTTTGTCTTCTCAAGGTGCGGAATGTGGGCTCCTAGGGTTTTTGAGTGGGGAATGGGATCCGTAGGACGACGGATAAAAGACGCGCCACCTCACAAGCAAAGGCCGGGATCGATGAAGGATTACCCTCCGGTGACTAAGGTGGCCAGGAACTCTGGCGGTAGCAACCGTGCTTCCCCCAGCACCCGACTCAGCAAATAGACTTTTGCTGCGTGCTCAACCCGCTCCAGGATGATCCACGCTTCCTCCAGAGTGCGCCCCACGGTTACCACCCCATGATGGGGCAACAGCACCGCGTTACGGTCCCGGATCCATTCCCGGATGGCCAGGGCATCGTCTTCGGAGCTGGGCATCGCCAGCCGCGCGGTCGGAACGCTCCCTACAGTCATCACCACTTCCGGCAGGACCTCTGAGGGGAATGGCACACCGGCCACGGTGAGGGCAACCGTGTAAGGGGGATGCGCATGCAGGACCGCGATGATGTCCGGGCGCTGCCGATACGCTTCAATATGCATGGGCCATTCCGAGGAGGGCCCCACCCTACCCCGGCCCATTCGAAGCACCCGTCCCCCCATATCCAGCACGACCATATCCTCGGGCCGCAACCATCCCTTGCTTCGCCCCCGAGGGGTGATCAGGATCCGTCGGGCATCCAGGCGAACCGAGAAGTTGCCGTCGTTCGCCGAGATCAAACCCCGGGCATATAAACGGGCGCCGATCTCCACCAGCGCCTCCCGTAACCGCTGCTCTCGCAAACCCCAGGGGAACGGTCGCATAAGCGCGATCACCTCCTTTCTCCGAGCTGGCTTCCATCCATGGGATTGCCTTTAACGGCCCTGCCCATCTCCCGATGGGGGATCAGCGGATTGATCCGACGCTTCATGGCCCTCCACGGGGACCGAGATCGCCTGAAGGGTTCCCCTCGATCCACACCTCCTGAAACGGACGAACGGTGAGGCGCTCCCCCTGCACAGGGCTCTCCTGGCCATCGATCATCACACGGACGGGCCGGAATCCATGGAGGCGCAACGTAAAGGTCTCCCAGGGCCATGGAAGATCGCCCTCGTGGACCCAACGCAACTGCAAGCGATTCCCCTCTCGCTTCATCCGAAAGCGATCCACCCGGTAGGGGCCGAATCCGTCCCCTTCATCATGATACAAATCTCCCTCTCCTTCCCCGGCGGATGGCACATAAATGTGCAGCGTGAGGCCATCTTCTGCCATCGGCAGGATGCTCCCTGCCCGGACGAACACGGGGATGCGCTCCAGCGGCGTTTCCACCTCGATGGACCCTGGACCGGTGAACCGCTGGTCGTTCCAGAAGTGATACCATTCCCCGGGAGGAAGGAATACCTTTCGCCTGCGCGACCCCTCCTCGACCACTGGCGCCACCAGCAGCGCCGACCCCAGCAGAAAGGCGTCCTCCATCTCCCACAGGGAAGCGTCCTTCTCGTTTTCCCAGAACAGCGGGCGCACGAGCGGCGCACCGGTCTGCGTCGCCTCCCAGGCAAGCGTGTAAAGATAGGGCAGCAGACGAACGCGTAGATGAAGGAACTCCCGGATGATGGAAAGCGCCGGTTCCCCGAAGACCCAGGGCTCCCGCCGTGGGGTTCCCTTGGCCGCGTGGCTCCGGAAAAAAGGCATGAACGCGGCCGCCTGGAACCAGCGGATGAACAGTTCCGTGGATGGCGCGCCGCTGAATCCTCCGATATCCGGCCCCGTGTAAGGGATCCCGGAGAGCCC
This sequence comes from Chloroflexota bacterium, assembly GCA_030550075.1. Taxonomy (GTDB): domain Bacteria; phylum Chloroflexota; class Anaerolineae; order Thermoflexales; family Thermoflexaceae; genus Thermoflexus. The sequence continues at coordinate 1,823 of JAUQQB010000542.1, forward strand.
CAACCCGATCACCATCGCGATGGTCCGTCGAAGCGCGGCCCACGTGCTCTCGGTATCTCCGGTCCAGTTCCAGGCGTAACGCTGGACGCCGGCCCAACCCGATCGGGTGAGCAGGAACGGACGACGATCTGGTTGCATCCGCCGCAGGGCCTCCCACGCCGCCCGATTCATCAGCAGGCCGTAGAGATTGTGGGCTTCCGAGTGATCCCCACCTCGTCCTTCCATCGCGTGACGGACCGTTCGGGGAAATGTGGGCTCTCCCCACGCGGCGAAGGTGGTGGGTTCGTTCATGTCATGCCAGAAGCCCGCGATGCCCATTTCCACCAGAGCCGGATAATGGCCTCCCCACCACTCCCGAACCTGCGGATCCGTGAAGTCCGGGAAAACGCACCACCCGGGCCACACCAGGCCGCGGTAGACC
>JAUQQB010000543.1 GCA_030550075.1 Chloroflexota bacterium
CCCACCCCGTGTTTCGCCCCTGTGGGCACGCAGGGGGCGGTGAAGACCGTCCCCGCCTGGGATCTGGAAGCATTGGGGGCGCATCTGATCCTGGCCAATACCTACCACCTGTATCTGCGGCCCGGCGATGAGCGGATCGCCCGCCTGGGCGGGTTGCACCGTTTTATGGGATGGAACGGCCCGATCCTCACCGACAGCGGCGGCTTCCAGATCTTCAGCCTCCAGGGCCTGCGAGAGGTGGACGATGATGGGGTCACCTTCCGCTCCCACCTGGATGGCTCCCTCCATCGATTCACCCCGGAGAAGGTCATTCGCATCCAGGAGCACCTGGGAGCGGATCTCATCATGTGCCTGGATGAGTGCGCGCCGCCGATGGATTACGCTTACAACGTGAAGGCCCTGGAACGCACCCATCGCTGGGCCGAGCGCTGCCGGGCGGCCCATACCCGAACCGATCAGGCCCTCTTTGGAATCGTGCAGGGCGGGGTCTTTGAGGATCTGCGGACCCGGAGCGCTCGCTTCCTGGTCAGCCTGGACTTCCCGGGGTATGCCATTGGGGGGCTTTCGGTCGGTGAGCCCAAGCCCCTGACCTATCGCACACTGGAGCTCATGGATGCGTTGCTTCCGGAGGAGAAGCCCCGGTATCTCATGGGCGTGGGGACCCTGGTGGATTTCGTGGAAGCGGTGGCCCGAGGGGTGGATCTCTTCGATTGCGTGATGCCCACGCGGGTAGCCCGCCATGGGACCGCCCTGACGCGGACCGGGCGCCTGAATCTGCGCAACGCAGCTTACGCCGAGGATCCCCGTCCCATCGATGAGGCGTGCGGATGCCCTACCTGCCGTCGGTTCTCCCGCACCTACCTGCGGCATCTGTTCAACGTGGGGGAACCCCTGGCGATGTATCTGACCACCCTGCACAACCTCTACACGATGTTCCGGTTTATGGAGGAAATGCGCCAGGCGATCCTTGAGGGGCGCTTTGCGGATTTCCGGGCCGCTGTGCGGGAGGCCCAGGCTGCTCTCGCGCTGGATCTCGAGCCTGGGGCGGAGGGAGCCGCTGAGCGCTTTGCCAGTTCGGAGGCTGGGCTGGGATCGAAGGCCCCCGGCTCAGCCTTCGAAAATCCCGAAGCAAATCAGCGATAGGGGCGCACCTTCATCGCGCCCTCACGCCTCAAAACCCTCCCCTGTAACAGGAGGAACCGCTGAAATTCACAGCGGAAAGCCGCTGCGCGAGCCCCCCCGATCCATTTGGGCTCTTCTGAAGCTTGTGTGCGGATGATCGGTGGCGCCTCGATCTATGGGGGTGTATCCGATCATCCCTTCCTATATGGAAAATTCCAGAGAGCCTCAATTGGAGGAGAACAGCGGCATCGCCCCTCGCGCGAGGTCCCACCAGAGGTTATGAGTCAGAGCCTGTCGGATCAGGGCTTCGCTCTCCTCGTGGCGCCGTTGTAATGCTTCTATCGTCGCCTCCAGCTGGACCATCCGCTCCTCCAGCCGGCGGCGGGCGGCTTCCAGCTCCGCCATCCGCTCCTCCAGCACGTGGAGGCGCATGGCGGAGACCAGCATCCAGCGACGGATTGCTCGAAACGCCCCGATGAGCGTTTCCGCGTCGATGGACTCCGGATCGGATTCTAGACGGCGGAAGAAAGCCTCCAGATCGCCCAGATCCTTGTCATGCGCCATCCCGACACCCTCCCGTTTGGGCTATGGTTTAGAGCGTTGCCTGAAGGACTCCGGCCGGCACTCGCCGAAAAGGAACATGCGGCAACATGCCGCTTCTCAATGACGACCGGCGAGTTGCTCCGGCCCTTCTATTATAATTATAAAATATTGATGAAGCATCCGCCGCTGGCTCTCTTCGGACGATGGAGGGTTCGAGATCGGCGCTTCGTGTTCCAGCCCCTCAGCGTGATGACAGAGCGCACGCTTGTAAAACCCAACTGATACGCTCTGGACAGGTAGCGCTTCTTCAAAGCGAGGGATCCGCTTCTCTACTCCCCTAACCGGTTCCTTCGGAGATTTCCCACCCACGGGTTATAATGAAAACGCGTCCTTATCCATTGGGTGGCTCTTATTCCACACCCGGAGCGGACTTATGCGGATCGAGATCATAGAGGATCGGCTGGAGCAGTTACGGCGTTTGCGCGCGGAGGCTCAACTGGGTGGCGGGCCGGAGCGGATCGCTCAACAGCACGCGAAGGGCAAGCTCACGGCCCGCGAGCGCCTGGAGCTTCT
>JAUQQB010000544.1 GCA_030550075.1 Chloroflexota bacterium
AAGGGCCGTGGGGAGGGGGGAGAAAGGGGGGTGGGGCCATTCCGTTCCACCTTTAGAGCTTTCAACTGCGTAACTCCTAATTTCTTTAAATTCCGAATTCAGAAAGCACACCTATGCGCACAGCATATGCAGGATGGTATAGAGGATCACGAGCGCAAGGGCTGGTGCTGGAGCTGCCTCCTAAAGGGCGCGGACGTTCGGAGTCGCTTTACGCGATCCTCACCGTTCGCGGCGATCCGGGGTCGTTTGCCTTTGAGGAGGCGGCCCGCTTATTGCGGGCCGCCTTCGACCGTCAGCGTGGCAGCCTGACCTCTGCCCTTCGGGAAACCCTCCTCGCCTTCAACCACTGGCTCCTGGAGCAGAACCGCCATGCCGCCCCTGGGGAACGATGGGAGGTCGGTCTCACCCTGCTGGCCGTGCACGAGGAATCGATCTTTCTGATCCAGGCCGGACCGACCTGGGCCGCCCACGTGACCCGGGAAGAGGTTCAGGTGATTGCACCGGAGGGCGAGGCCCCCCCGGCTCTGGGCGCTGCACGGGCCATCGCCCTGCACTATGGGAGGGTGCAATTGCGGCCTGAGGACCGGCTGATCGTAACCGATGCGGAAACCGGCCCGCTTCTGGATCCCGCAGCGCTGACCGCCCTGACTCGCATCCAGAACCTCCCCCTGATCCTCGAAGCGATGGAAGTCCAGGTGGCCCGCACAGTTTCTCACCCGGTGGCTTTCCTCATTCTGGCTCGCGAGCCCGCTCGGGCACCCCTTCCCTTACGAGAGCCACCCGTGCCCCCGCCAGAGCCGGCTCCTTCCATTCCCACCCCTCCGATGCCTCCCACTCCTACCCAGAGGCCTCTCAGGAACCTCCTCTGGCCGGGCCGACTCCGGCTTCCGAGGCTACGATGGGTCTTCCCCCGTATGCCGCGATGGGGATGGCCTGCCGTTTCGCTGCCAGCTGCGCCGGGATGGGTGCGCACCTTGGCGCTGATCCTGCCCTGGGCGATCGCTCTGATCACCTTTGGCGTTTATGTCCATCAGCGAAACCTCCTGATTGCCCACCGGCTGCTGGCCCAGGCCCAGGCGGAGGCCGAACAGGCAGCCCAGGCGCAGGCACCCGGGGAGGCCCGCCGCCACTGGGAGGCCGCCCGGGACCTGGCGCGGACCGCGCAACAATACGCCGCGTTGCCGGAGGCAGCAGCGCTGCAGGAGCAGGCGCAGCGCCAGCTGGACCGGCTGGATCAGGCCGTCCAGCCGCTACATCCCACGCGTCTGGTCAGTCTTCCCCCTGGCCGTCTCCGGCGGCTGATCCTGCGGGACAACGAGCTTTACCTGCTGGATCGAGAAGGTCAATGTTCGAGCGAGGCGGCGCGCCCTGGAGGATGCGTGCTCTGGATTGGATATGATGAGGTTCATCGGACTCTGCTCGGCGAATCCAAGCGGGAGCTTCTGTGGAGCGGCATGATCCTGCAAGGCCATCCGGTGGGCGCGTTAATGGATCTGGCCTGGGCGGGGGCTGAAGGCGGGCGCTCCACAGGCGGCCTGATCGCCCTTCACACTCAGGGCCTAGTAGAGAGCCGCAACCGGAGCCCTCGATGGGTGTCCAGTCGCCTCCCTCCACTCGTCGATAGCCTGCTGCGGTTCTACGGGGGAAATCTCTACGTGCTGGATCGGGAGCAAGGCCAGATTTGGCGGCTACGTCCGACCGGAGAGGATTACGCGGGGGATCCCGAGCCCTACTTCGCGTCGCCCCGGACGGACTTGGTGGAGGCGGTCGACTTTCTGGTCTATCAGAACATCTACGTGCTGTATCGGGATGGGCGGGTGCGGGCGTTCACGATGGGCGAGGAGGAAGAGGGATTTCCCTTGCGAGAGCAACCCGCTCCTGCGCTTCCGAGCCCTGTGCGCCAGCCTGTCGGCCTGACGATGGATCCCCAGGCACCCCGACCGTGGCTTTACATCCTGGAGCCGGATCGCCTGATCCAGATAGGCCCGCGGGGGGATTTCGTTCGGCAAATCCGAGGGGAAGAACTGAAGGACATGGTTGCCGCTGCCGTGGATGAAGGACGGCGTAGGCTCTTCTTTCTCCGCGCCGATGGTACCTTATGGATCGCGGATTTGCCGCCTGTGGAATAACGGGGATATGGGCAGTGGAGTGGGGTGCTGAAGGCGGCCCGCTCCGCCCCCAAAAAGGATTTTTCTCCCCCCTCCCCACGGCCCAAAGGGCCGTGGGGAGGGGGGGAG
>JAUQQB010000545.1 GCA_030550075.1 Chloroflexota bacterium
GCACCCCAAATCCTAAAATCAAGGTGAAATGGAGCGCTCAGGTATCGGAGGATCGGAAGCCTCCAGAGCCTTCGAGATTCTCTCCCCACCAGCGGCGGAGTCGTTCAGCGATCTCCTGTTCGTAACCCTGGTCCGATGGCGTGTAAAAGCGGGCGCGGGGAAGCCCGATGGGCCAGTAGGACTGTCGAATGAAATGTCCCGGAAACGCATGGGGATATTGATAGTCCCGGCCGTGGCCCAGGGCCTCTGCATCCCGACTGGTGTCTTTCAGGTGGGCGGGAACTTCGCCAGCTCCATGCGCTTGCAGGAATTCCAGGGCCTGGAAGTAGGCACCGGCGCTGTTACTCTTCGGGGCGGTGGCCAGATAGAGCGTGGCCTCCGCCAGATGGTAGGCTGCCTCAGGCATCCCCACCCACTCCAGGGCCTGAGCGCAGGCGGCCGTCACGACGATCGCCATCGGATCCGCCAGCCCAACGTCTTCAGCGGCCAGAATCAACAGACGCCGCATAATGAACCGGGGATCCTCTCCTGCATCCACCATTTTCGCCAGCCAGAACAGGGCAGCGTCGGGATCGCTCCCTCGGATCGATTTAATGAACGCGCTAATCGTATCGTAATGAGCTTCCCGGTCGTAGGCCAGGGCTCGTCGTTGGACGACTGCCTGAGCGGTCTCCATCATGATGCGAATCACTCCCTCAGGATCCGGCGCGGTCGCGCTGACAGCCAGTTCTAACGCATTCAGGGCGCTACGGGCATCCCCTTCGCTCAGACGGGCCCAGAATTGAAGGACCTCCTCGGGGACTTCAATCGGCTGCCCCCCATAACCGTTCTCTGGATCGGAAAGGGCGCGATGAAGCAGTTGAAGGACCTCCTCTTCCATTAAAGGCTGGAAGGAGAAGACATGGGAGCGGGAGACCAGGGCAGGGACGACGGCGAAGTAAGGGTTCTCCGTAGTGATGCCGATGAAGACCACAGTGCCATCTTCCACATAAGGCAACAGGGCGTCCTGCTGCACCCGGGTGAAGCGATGGAGCTCGTCGACAATGAGGATCGTTCGCTGGCCATATAAGCGACGTCGTTCCTGGGCTTCCTGGATCACCCGGCGCAGGTCCGGGAGGCCCGCAGTGACCGCACTCAGGGTGTCCACGTGGGCCTGGGCCGCCTGGGCGATCAGCAGGGCGAGAGTGGTCTTGCCGGTGCCCGGCGGACCCCAGAAGATCATGGAGTTCAGCAATTTCCCTTCTTCAATGAGGCGTCGAAGGGGAGCGCCCGGTCCGATCAGGTGAGCTTGGCCCACGAACTCCTCGAGTCGTCGAGGGCGCAGGCGCGCCGCCAGAGGGGCCTCCCGCCGAACCGCTTCCGCCCGGCTATAAGAGAAGAGATCCTTCTCCCCGCTCATCATTGAGTCGCTTTCCAGAGTCAATAGGATTCGTTTCCCGGAACTTAAACTGGGCGCTCCGGATCAGCCCGCCGGGGATGCGTCCGGCAATGCTCCGCCCGGATAATCGCCAGGATGTCGTTCACGGCCTGATCAAGCTGTTGGTCCCGATTCACGACCACATAATCGAACTCGGCCCAGTGTTTCAGTTCCTCCTCTACGGCTTGCAGCCTTCGGGCGATGGATTCCATGGTTTCCGTGCCACGAGCCCGAAGGCGCTCGATGAGCTCTTCCCGGGAAGCGGGGATGACAAAAATGAAGACGGCGTTCGGGATCAGGCGACGGAGCGTGGCCGCCCCCTGCACATTCACGCGCAGGATAACATCCTTCCCGCTGGCCAGGGCGTTTTCGATCTCCCATCGAGGGATCCCCTTATAGTCACCGTAAACGATTGCATATTCGAGGAACTCACCGGCCCGGATACCGGCCTCAAATCGCTCCCGGGAGAGGAAGTGATAATCCACGCCATCGACCTCATCCGGGCGGGGGGGACGGGAGGTGGCGGTGACGACGAAGTGGAAAGGGACGTTCAACTCCTTCATCCGCCGGATGAGGGAATCCTTCCCAGCTCCGGAAGGCCCGGAGATCACCACCACCAGGGGCCGGGTCGGACGCTGAGCCAGTCCCTCCAGCGTGGAGGGTTCCTTTAAGGAAACCGACTCGAGTGCTGAACCTTTCGGATCACTCATTGGACTCCACGAGATTGAGCGTGCTCCCCTGTTTACTTTTACCTCATAGGAGTTACGCAGTTGAAAGCTCTAAAGGTGGAACGGAATGGCCCCACCCCCCTT
>JAUQQB010000546.1 GCA_030550075.1 Chloroflexota bacterium
CCAAAGGGCCGTGGGGAGGGGGGAGAAAGGGGGGTGGGGCCATTCCGTCCCACCTTTAGAGCTTTCAACTGCGTAACTCCTAAAGTTTATAAGGATGCCTCGCCGGGCGAGGCGCCACAGAAATTCCTGGCAAACCAATCCTGGAGGCACTGCGATGAAGTGGGCACAGACGGAAACACTGCCCGGGTTCCTGGCGGGCGCCCTTACATTGCGACCTTTCACGGGTGAGCGGGTCATGGTGGTCCGGGTGGAGGCGCCGGCGGGAGCCATCGTTCCCCCTCACGCTCACCCTCACGAGCAGATCACCCTGGTTATCCAGGGCCGTCTTCGCCTGCGGATGGTGGGCGAGGAAAAAGAGCTGGGGCCTGGTGAAATCGTTCATATTCCATCCGGGGTCGAGCATGAGGCCACATTCCTGGAGGAAACACTGGCCTTCGATGTTTTCCAGCCCCCACGGGAAGATTTCCTGGCGCGCCTGTCCGGTTGAGGCAAACCCCTGAGTGCCGGTGGGTGAGGTATACCTCGCCCCCAGTGCGGCGCTGCGAAACCGAAAGGTTATGGGAGGTCTCGACCATGGTTCCCGCCTGGACTTCTGCGTATCAGCGCCTGGTGTTTCAGGAGCCCGAACCCGGGATCCTGGAGGTCGTGCTTCACCGGCCCGAAGCCCTCAATGCGCTCGATGCCACCGCCCATCGGGAGCTTACCTGCGTCTGGCGAGATATCGATGCCGATCCTTCGATTCGCGTGGTCCTGATCCGGGGATCCGACCGGGCTTTCTCCGCTGGCGGGGATTTCACGCTGATCGAGGAGATCATGTCAGATCCCGAAGCCTGCATGCGGGTCTGGAAGGAAGCGCGGGATCTGGTCTACAACATCATCCACTGCGGAAAGCCCATCGTGTCCGCGATTGAGGGGCCGGCTGTGGGGGCAGGGCTGGCGGTCGCCCTGCTGGCCGATATTTCAGTCGCTGCGCGAGGGGCGCGGTTGCTGGATGGCCATGTGCGTCTGGGGGTAGCCGCGGGAGATCACGCGGTTCTGATCTGGCCGTTGCTGATCGGGATTGCCAAGGCGAAATATTATCTGCTCCTGAATGAGCCCCTTTCTGGTGAGGAAGCGGAACGTTTGGGTCTGGTCTCAGTGTGCGTGGAGGATGGGAAAGCGTATGAAACCGCCCTGGAGATCGCCCGGCGCCTGGCCCGGGGGAGCGCCTCCGCCATCCGCTGGACGAAATACGCCCTGAACAACTGGCTCCGGATGGCCGGGCCGATCTTCGACGTCTCCACGGCCCTGGAATTCCTGGGCTTCCTGCTTCCAGATGCCCGGGAGGGCCTTCAGGCGCTGCGGGAAAAGCGTTCCCCCCGGTTTTCAGGAGAAGCCCCTCTTTAAGGGTGGAAGCGGGCCAGCCGATTGTGCGGTTCGATCCGGATCGGATCCGGGCGGCCGGTTACTGTCTGCTCTCCCCCGTGGTCCTGCCGGATCTCCCGGAGCGTTATCGGGTTCAACTCGTTCCCGCTCGCGAGGTGATCGCAGGGCAGGATCCCCTACTTTACGTTATGGTGGAGAACGATGCCTGGTAAGCGTCTGCTGGAGGCTTTCGCCAGCGATTTCCGTGCTATGGACGGCCGGGATCTCCTGGAGAGCATTCGTCAATCGGAAGGCAGGGTTCTGTGCGCGGAGGTTCTGGCGCTCTCTCCTCCTCTGGTTGATGGGATCAGCAACGCTGAACTGGCAGCCGCCATGGGTGCCGATCTGATCCTGTTAAACGGCTACCATGTGCTTCAGCCTCAGGTGATCGGCTTCCCGGGCGAGTCGGAACTGGATCTGGGCTGGGCGCGCCTATCTGCAGGTGTGGGCACAACTCCTGCGCGGGTAAAAGAATGGATCGGACGCCCGGTCGGCCTGAACCTGGAGCCGATTCCAGACCCCGAGAAAGCCACCCGAGCCGCAGGACGACTGGCCACCCCTGAGAACGCCCGGCGCGCCCTGGAGCAGGGAGCGGATTTCCTGGTGATTACCGGCAATCCACAGACCGGTGTGACGGGGGAGGGAATCGCAGAGGCCGTAGCCCGGATCCGGGAGGCAATTGGGAGCGCACCGCTGGTCCTGGCAGGGAAGATGCACCGGGCTGGAACGGATGAGCCGGTGATTTCAGAGCGGGATGTGGAGGCGATGATCGAGGCAGGTGCAGATGGAATTCTGATCCCTCTGCCAGGGACTGTTCCAGGCGT
>JAUQQB010000547.1 GCA_030550075.1 Chloroflexota bacterium
ATGAACATCCTGATGGCGCTTCCCTATCCGCCCTCCCGCATTCGGATCCGGCCCTTCGGGTTCCTGCAGGCGCTGGCCCGCCGGGGGCATCAGATCCGCGTGCTGGCCACGCAGCCCCCCGAAGACCGCGATGTGGATCTGGAACCGCTACGGGATTTGGGGGTGGAGATCCACAGCTTCCCTCTTTCGCGGGGAATAACCCTCTGGAACGCATGGCGGGCCTGGATGCGTGGCGACCCTCTCCAGGCAGGGTATGCGGATCATCCCGGGTTGCGGGAAGCGTTGCGCCGGAGCCTCCGGGAGCCATGGGATGTGGTGCATGTGGAACATCTCCGCGGCGCCGGGTTCGCCCGTGAGGTCCCGCCTGACCGGCTGGTGTTCGACGCGGTAGACAGCATCACCCGCCTCTTCGAACAGGCGCAGGCCATGGCGCCGGGACGTCTGACCCGATGGGTAGCCCGGCTGGAGTTGAGGCGGACCCGGCGGTTCGAGGCCGGGTGGTTATCCGCGTTTCTGCGCATTGTGGTGACCTCGGAGGAAGACGCGACGGCTCTATGGCGTCTGGCTCCAAACGGTCCGGCCATGTTGACCGTCATCCCGAACGGGGTGGACCTGGAGTTCTTCCGTCCGCAGGCGGTTCCGCGGGATCCAGCCACCCTGATCTTCACGGGGAAGATGAGCTACCACGCCAACATCGCGGCGGCGCTGGATCTCATTCGGGAGATCATGCCGCGGATCTGGGCACGGCGGCCGGAGGTGCGGTTATGGATTGTAGGGCGGAACCCGCCGCCGCGCCTGCGCCAGGCGGCGCGGGATCCGCGGGTGGAGATCATCGGGACGGTTCCCGATCTCCGACCGTATCTGGCGCGGGCGACCCTGGCGGTGTGCCCCATGCGGTATGCGGTGGGGATTCAGAACAAGGTTCTGGAAGCAATGGCTATGGGGACGCCGGTGGTCGCCACGCCACCGGTGCAGGGGGGGCTCCAGGCCGTTCCAGGCCGGGATCTGGTGATCGCGGCGGGCGCGGAGGCCTTTGCCGAAGCTGTCCTGAGGTTGCTGGATGATCCGGCGGAGCGGGCGGCCCTGGGAACGGCTGGGCGAGCCTACGTGGAAACCCATCACCGCTGGGAGGCGCTGGCGGAGCGGCTGGAGGGGGTTTATTCCGGCCGGTGAACTCACTGTACCCCGCCTGATCCCAGGCCCTCAAGGTTTCATGGGATAAGCCCGCTCATCCCGCAGGCCTGTTGCATCATGACGATAAAGAGCGTTTAGCTGCCTTCGGAAGCCTCCCCCAACCCACTGATAGGGCGAAAAATCTTTCGCTCCTGTATGGGGAAGGATCGCCGGTACCCCGAAAGGGGTCTTCATCCCCGGGCGATCCTCCCCGAAATCCGACGGGGCACTCCCTCGCCCGAAAACTGATCGGAACTGGAATGTTGCGCCGGGGTGAAAAATCTTTCGCCCCTACACGGGGAATGACCGACAGCCTCCTCACAACGGGTCTTGATCCCAGGGTCATCATTCCCAGAATCCGGGAAGAATCGGCCCTTTCGCCTTGAAACCGACATAAGCCAGGCCTCTTCATCCCACATGGTCCTTGAGGGCAGGGAAAGGGAGGAAGACAATAGTTGGCGGGGGCTGGGGCGAAAGGCCCAGCCCGGCCCTGAGAATCCCTATCCTGAGCACACGGGGGAGGGACGGATATGATCAAAGTCAAGCGGGTCTATGATCCGGTGGAGCTGGACGATGGGAAGCGGTTCCTGGTAGATCGATTGTGGCCGCGCGGGATGAAGAAGGGAGCCTTACGGATGGACAGCTGGCTGAAGGAGGCGGCCCCCAGCGATGGGCTGCGGCGATGGTTCCGCCATGATCCAGAGAAGTGGGAAGAATTCTGCCAGCGCTACTTCGCGGAGCTGGAGGCCCATCCGGAAGCCTGGCGGCCGCTTCTGGAGGCCGCCCGGGCGGGCAACCTCACGCTCCTCTTCAGCGCTCGAGATCCCGTTCATAACAACGCGGTGGCTCTTCGAGCGTTCCTGGAGGAGAAATTGAAAAGCGCCACGGAACTCATTTCATGATCCGGAGGGTTTACGATGGAAGCGATGGGCCGCTATCGCCGGATCCGTGCCGGGTTGCTCTTTTTAGGAGTTACGCAGTTGAAAGCTCTAAAGGTGGAACGGAATGGCCCCACCCCCCTTCTCCCCCCTCCCTACGGCCCTTTGGGCCGT
>JAUQQB010000548.1 GCA_030550075.1 Chloroflexota bacterium
CTGGATATCGTAAGGATCCGTTGAGAGCATGTGCACGCGGACCCCATCCCTTTCCACCAGCCTCTTCAGCCGATTGGCGGTGGCTTCCGTGCGCTTCGTGTAAAGAAGGAGGACTTCATCCGGCTGGATGCGGCGGATCGGAAGCAGGTTGGGGATGGGCTGCTCGCCGATCAGAGAGATCATCACGGTCATCACTCGCCTCCTCTCTCCGCAGCGCTACCGGGATATAGAAGCGCCCCTCGATAACTTGTACGGGTGAGCCGCATGGGGCCTGAACACGGAGCCGCCTTCGGCCGCCTCCCTGCCCCGGACCCGGAATCATTCCCCGCCGCGCCCGTTCCCCATGGAGACCATCAAGAAATAAGGCCTGCTCTCCGAATCCGTCATTTCCAGCACCCGATAGCGGGCGGCCGGGACAGGCACGGCAAAGGCCAGCACCCGGATCGCTTCCTCGCCTTCCGGAAACATCAGGACTCCCCCTCCGAAACGATATAGCACCGGATGCTCGGGATCAAATTCCACTCCATGAGGAAGCGCCCGGGGATCGACATGACCGGGGACCGGGCCTATCAGTCTCGGGGGAGAACTCCCGGACCCGGGATCGGAGAGGAAGAAGCTCGCTTCGCACCCGACCTTTCGCATGCACCGGGCCTGCAGGCGGACGACGACCCATTCAGATCCCTCTCCAGCCCCAAGGCCCCCCACCGAGCCTGTCGCTTCGTCCACCACCGGCAGCCCCTGACGGGTGATCCGCGCATCCAGCACGATCACCTCCAGGCCCCCGGGGGTGCGGAGGGGCGCGCCCGGCGGAATCGGGAGATCCGGCACCCGGCCTGTTAGAACGGGCGGGAGAGCGGGGAGCGGCATCAGGACCTGGTCGCCGACATCGCCCATTGGGAATGGGATGAAAAGGCTCGCACCCTGACGCCATTGCGTGAAGATCAGATAGGCCGGCACCGCGCCCGGCGGGACCTCAAACCGACAGCGCCCTGAGGCCTCCCAGCCGGGCGGCTCTCCGCCTCCGGCATGGCAGAGCGTGGAAGACTCCGATGGGAACAGGACCCGGAAGGAGAGGCGCTCGGGGCTGGAATCCTCCACCGCGAGCAGGCCGACGCCGATCCCCGCTTCCCCGCTGGCGGATAAGAAAAGGGGATTGAAAGCTTTCTGCCGCTCGATCTCCTCCGCGGAGCCCCGGCGCATCGTCAGGGTAACTTCCACCGAGCGGCCCCGGTCGTTGACCTCGCGCACAGTGACGAAATAGGAACCCAGGATCCCGGTTTCCCCCATCGTCAGCCGGCCGGGCACGGCCTGGACTTCCGTCAGGCTCCAGCGCACGGGGATGGGCGTCGGGGGTTCCGGAGGTTCCGAAGGAGCTGGCGGCGCATACGATGTCCTGACGCACCCGCTCAGAAGCCCGAGCATCGCCCCAAGAAGAGACCAGCGGCCCATCGCCCCTCCTTTCCATAGCATCCACCGCCTCGCGCCATCGCCATGCGCTCCTGGTTCCCGCTGGCGCCGCATCGCCCCGAAGGGCGCAGCGGATCGGGCCCTCTCTACGGGCCGGCGTGCCGAAGGATCAGGGGGAGGTAGAGACAGGAACGCGAAGCGCGAGCCTGATCGGCCAGCTCCGAGGCCAGATCCAGCACCTCATACTCATTGTATTTCATCGGGCCGTAACGCATGAAGGCGAACAGGCGCAGGCCCCGGCGTCTCATCTCCCCCAGCCACATCGGATCGCTCATCCGCAACAGATCGCTGCGCATCACGTCCAGACGCTCCGCGTAAGGGATCCCCGGGTTGTAATGGGCGAGGCCGATGGGCTTTCCGTAGGGTTCGAAGAACGCCACGTTGATCTGGATCTGCTCGGGGTTGCCCAGGCCCCCGTTTTCGTGGGGGAGTTTCCCGATCATGCTCTGGAAGAAGATCCAGTCCGATTGAGCGATCAGAGGATCGAAGAGATGGATCAGGCTGCGGCCGGCCTTTTCCTCCGGGGTGTTGATGTCGAACGTCGCCAGCCAGCCCCCGAAGCCGATTCCCACCCGGGCATGCGGCGCGTGACTGCGAATGGCGGCCATCGCCTCCGCCAGGCGGGGGATCAGGGCGTCGTAATATTCCCGCGTGATCGCGTTGTAGCGATCGGAGTAAGCGAGGGGATCGGCGCATGAGGGATCGTAGCGACAGGCCGGGTAGGTGGAGAACTCGGTGGCCAGGACGAAATA
>JAUQQB010000050.1 GCA_030550075.1 Chloroflexota bacterium
CAAAGTCCCCATGGGAAACGAACTGCGTAAGTCCTGGACTGTAATGACACAATTTCCCCCGCTTCTTCCACAAAGATCGGTCGGACTTGCTTGGTGGCATAGAACTTCCCATTCCATTCCCGAGCATATGCGAACTCTTTTCGGCATTCCAGCCTCCCCAATTTGGCTGGCATCCAGGGAGCTGTTCGAATCGCTTCCCTCCAGCTCTGTCGCCCCACGATAACGCATTTGATCCCGGGCATGCCCTGAGAAACGAATCGGCTTCATGGTTTGTAAGCCATCTTGCTGAAAGGATGGGTAATCCGGATCACAGGGACGGATCGGCTCTCTCACTGCGCGCTCATAACTATAGTAGGCCACCTCTCTCATCCGGGAGGAGCTGGCGCCCATCCTTCCCCTGGGATGCCTGCGAGGAATACCCTTACTGAATCCGCACCCGGATTCGGGATTCCAGGAGCGGAAGCCATGGCCAGCCGGCGGGAGAAATCCGGATCTCTGGTGGTCGGGCCATGGGGAACGCTTGAAGCCGCTGGAGCGCGCCCTCCACCGACCGGCCCCGGAGCTCCTCCCGGATCCGCACAATCGACAGACGGGGGATCGCTTTCCCCCGGGCCTGAACGGTCAGGCGGATGCGGGGCTGGCCCTCTTCATCGGTCTCCATCATGGCCTCCAGATCCTCGCATCCGGTAAAGACGAAGCCTTCCGCAGTTAGCTCGTAACCCGGGGGCGCCTGCCGGGTGAGGGCAACCAGCGCCATGGCCCCGATATCGGTGCGTAACACCTTGTATCCCACCACCCGGGCCCGCATCTCCGCCCGCAGGATCTCCGCCGGCTCCCCCACCAGGCGATCGTATCCTTCCAGCAATACCTCCACCCGAAGCGTCTGGGGCAACACGCAATCCTGGGGATCCAGGCCTGCCTGCATCTGCGCGTAACCTTGCTGGCGGAGCTGGGCGATCAGGGCCTCGCGCACCCGATCCCGATCCGCCGCCGTCACCACCGGCACCGTCTCCAGCTTCCCGCCCGTTAATGGCTCGGGATTACTGACCCGCAGGGAGAAGGCGAGAGGGCCTTCCACCAGGTTAATCTGATTCGGTCCCACGTTGCCAGCCGGCCCAGGCTCCAACGCCCGCACCTGAGCGATCGCCGTGGCTCCAAATCCGGCCGGAACGGTCACGGAGGGGCTGATTACAAAACGAGCCACGATATTGCCACTGGCCGCCCGGACGATAGTGCCGACGGGGACTTCTACCGCACGGGCGGTCTGATTCACCAGAACCACCTGACCCTCCGCATAGCCGGCCGGTTGCTCCTGCCGCCCCGTTGCCTGGGTCTCCGCCCGCCCTTCCACGATGACCGCTACCGGATATGCCGGGATCGCCCCGCGGGCGAGATCCCGGGCTGCCAGGCGAGGATCGGCGATCAGGTCCTCCTTCACCGCTACCGGTTGTCCCTGGGGATGGAGCGTGACCTCCGCCGAAGGGATAAGAAAGACCAGCAGGAAAAGCACCGAGAGAAGCCCCATGCCTCCGATCAGCAGGCTCAGTCCATAGGCCCATCGGGGAAGCGGCCGATGCCGAGCCTCCGCCCACGCCCGGATCGCCGGGGTGATCCCCAGAGAGGACACGGGCTCCTCCAGTTCCTCGTGGATTGGCCATGGGGATCGCAGAGCCGCTTCCCGGTGGGCGAAAGCCGGGATCCCCAGCTCGCGAGCCACCTGATGTCCCTCTGTCGAAGATGTTGCCAGAGCGATTTCTTTCCCAATCCCCCCAGCCAGATGCTGAAGACGCCGCAGCAGCACCGGGTTCAGCGCGGGGTGCCCCGCTGGGACCTCCAGGATCACTCGCGGAGCTGGAGAAATGGCGATCCGGAACCGCAGGGAAGCCCAGTCATCATCCGGCCAAACCGTAAGGACCTCAGGTGGAGTCTCCGCTCCTAAAGTCGCGCCCTGCGCCTCAGTTTCCTTCGTGGTCGTCATTGCCTTTTCTCCCGAACGGGTCAAGAGAAGCGTAGCATGATTTCAGCTTCCGGCAACCTCCCAGCCGCTCCCCATCTTTCATCAAATTAGGATCGCTTGCCCCGGCTCTGGAATCCATACCTGGATATTCGTCCCTCCCAGGATCTCGCGCCATCGCTCCGGCCGCTCGGCGTGCACGGACACCAGCACGCGCGGCCGCACCGCCTGGACAAAGTCGGCTAACTCCATCTCCCCCGCATGGCCGGAGGCATGCAAGGGCCGGGCGTGGGGATCATCCGGATCCCCTTCCATCCGCATGCGGAGATGCCGCACCCACTGCCGCAATCGCTCCAGATCCACTGCTTGTTCCTCATCGTAGGCTTTGCTGTTCGAATAAAGGTAAATGCCCCCCTTCAAGGAGGCTGGATCGATATCCAGCAGATCGTTCATATCCAGCAGGCTGCAACAGAGAATATAAGCGCCCGGATCTTTCGAGATTTCCGAAGGCTCGACGATTCGGCTTCTCCACCGCTCCCGCAAATCCTGTTCCCAGGGATCCGGGCGGGCTTTCGGGTCGTTGTGCAGACGGATTCGTGAATCCCCATGGATCTCCTGGAAAGCCGATGAAACGCGGGCCATGGCTTCCAGGAGATAGGCATCCCGGGGTTGAATCACCAGACAGCGCTTGGTCTGGCGGGCGACCTCTAAGAACGTTTGGAAGCGCTCCAGGTTACGCGGCGCGAAATCAGCAATCACCAGCCGTCCCACAGCCTGACGGGTGAGATCCAGCGCGGTCTCAAATACCTGCTCCTCTGTGACCCGCGTGTTCTCCCCGAGGCGGGTTCCCTCGCAGAGGAGCACTGCGATCTCCAGTTGCGCCCAATCCGCCCGCAACACCTCGCTGGCCACCTGCTCCCGGCCATGAAAGCGCAGATCCCCCGTGTAAGCCACCCACCCCGCCTGAGTCTCCACGGCGAAGGCCACCGCTCCGGGGATGGAATGGTCAACGGGCCACCAGCGAACGCTCCGATCCCCCACGCGGCCTGGGAATGGCTCTGGAGGGGAACCATTCAGCTCTCTGCTCCGCCCAGGTGGATCCAGCCACCATGCCTGGAGCTCACGGGGAACGGAATCCGCCAGGAGATAAAAGCGGCGCCCCTGATGGGGAGCGTTTTTCTCCACCTGCAGCGTCCGGCTCCCGGCGTCCCACACCCGTCTCGTCAGGTAGCACCATTCATGCGTGAACGAGGGAGCGCCGGTCACCTGCATCGCGCGGACTACTGCGGCGGTGATCGGGCTCGCCACCAGGGGAATGCCCGGATCTAGGAAGGCCACATCCCCCAGATGATCCAGATGAGCATGGGTGATCAGCACCGCGTCGATGGCGGATCCAAGATCCTGGTGCATGCCCCCTCCAGCGAAGCGCTCCCAAAGGCCGGGCAAAGCGAGGTCCTCGCGATAGAGACCGCGCAGGGGTGGGAGAAGACCTAGGGCCAGGAGATCCCAGAGGCCGCGGGTGGCGCGGGGCTTCAGGTATTCATTAAAAAAAGCCTTATAGCGGCCGAAGGGAGTGCCGAAATCCAGCCAGAGGCGGACGGAACCATCCTGGATCAGGATCTTGTTTCCGCCGATCTCGCCCGCGCCACCGAAAACAACCAGCTGGGGAGCCATCCACTCATCCCTCCGTTCACAATCTGCCGTTAACACGATGCTCTCGCATTATGCTTCCCTGGGCATTTCATTTCCCACATGCTCCAACCGCGCAGCTTCCATATTCAAAGAAAGCTTCCGACCGTGTGGAAAGCAGCTTAACCTCAGGCTCGGAGAAGCCAAGCCCTTCGCTGGCATTTGATCCTCATCCCAGCGACTTCCCTTCGGAACCGTCCGCCGATACCACCGCCAGCCCGGCCATCCCAGCTCGAGGACGAAGCCTTCCGGGGGATGTTCCCGGTAGCGAGCTTCAAGGGGCCCCGCCCATCCGGTCAAGCGCTCCGCCACCAGCATATACGAAACAAAGCGCTCTGGGCGGATCACCGCCATCTCGAAGATGGGATCCGGAGGGAGAACGAAAGGGCAGGCCGTGCCGGCCCGGGCGATCAAACGAAAGGCCTCCCGATCATCGGCCAGGACGGATGCGCAGGGCAGCCCGGCCAGATACGCAGCGATCCGCTGCTCCTCCCGGTCCTCCGGCAGAGGGCCCACCCGGAGCGCGTTCCACCAGCGGGTGGGCTCGCCGGACGCCAAGTTCGATCCATCCGCCACAACCTGCAAGAGAGCCAGGATCAGCAACGGCCATCCCCACCGACGGGGCATCCGAAACGGGATTCCAGCGAGGGCGAACAGGAACCGCAGGGATTGATCCAGAGTCCAAGGGACAATCCATCCCATGGACCACGCGCCGAGGGTGAGCATCGGAGGGATCAGATAACTCAACAGACGACCGGGCTGATAGCAGGCAATCAGCGCCCCCACCCCCAGATAGAGGGGGGCGGAGGTCAGGCGACGTATGCTTTCCCGGGCGATGGCGCTGGGGGCCATAAAGGCCTCCTCTGGCCGGAAGGCCGCCAGCAGGCTGGAGCCCGGATCGTATACAAAGCGCAGGGGGTCGCTCGTGAAGAGCCACGAGAGATACATCCAGCCTCCCACTGCAACCACAGAGGGAAAAAGGAGGACCAGAAGCATCGCCAGCTGGTGAGCCCGGGAGCGAGGGCGGACGAAGAGGGGAGTGCTGAGAGCGAAAGCCATGGCGAAGAGGGGCGCATAAAAGTTGGCAAAGAACCCCAGGGCGATCAGCATCGCCGCGATAAATCCGGCATCGGTATGGCCATCCCGTGTGAAGCGGAGATACTGCATCCAGGCGGAGAAGAACAGCAGCAGGGCAAGTATGGTGCTGAAGCTCTGGGTGGCCAGGAAGAGGCTGCTGGGAGCGCTCATGATCGCGATCAGCAGCCCGGCCCGCACTCCCGGATGGAGATCCAGGCGCTCCAAACGCCGCCACACCCCCCATGCCAGGGCCCCCGCACCGAGGGCAGAAAGGGCAACAGCCGCCTGGGGATCAGACCACGGCAATAGCAACAAAACAGGAAGCGGCGGATAAGCAAACCCGATCCACTCCAGACGTCCTCGATCTCGAACCAGCAGGGCCTTCTCAACCAGGTAAGCGTGGTCGTTGCTGAGGAAGCCCAGGCGCGTCGCCTCCAGCCCCAGCAACAAATACGGGAGGCTCAACATCCCTATCGCCATTCCATGCCCCAGCGCTGTCCGTCCTCTCATCGCCTGTCCCCGCTCAGAGATCCCGGTGGACCTCACCACGCAAGCGAGCTCAGCACCGTCTCCACGGCGCTTCCAGCTAAGATCGCCGCATCCAGCGACTGATGCCGTGAACAGTCTTCTCCCAGTAGAACGGCCGGGTGAACAGCTGCCAGAGGCCCTTATAGGCCGCGATGCTGTGCAAAACCCAGTAGAGCGGGTTCAACAGGGCCCATGGGATCAGATCATCGTAATGGCGCTTGAACCCTGCCAGCATATTCAAATAGATCGCGATGGCATTGCCAAATAAGAGATTAAACAAACTGATATAAAGAACAGGAGGTGGGAAAAGGGGATCGAAACCCTTGGTCCCCGTGAACACCCAGGTCCCGAACATCCCCCACATCCACGGCGCGCTCAGGAAAGTCAGAGGCGTTCCCGCGATGAGAAGGAAAAAGCCGATGGCCCGGCGCAGGCCCACCCGACGCAGCAGAAGCACTGGGTTCCGGGAATGAACCAGAGCGGTCTGCATGTAGCCCTTAATCCAGCGGGAACGCTGGCGGATCCAGTTGCCAACGCGGGTGTTGGCCTCCTCGTAAGTCGTGCTATTGATCACCCCAACGGTGTAACCGGCGATGGCCGCGCGGACTCCCAGATCCGCATCCTCTGTAACATTGAACGGATCCCAGCCTCCCAGCTCACGCAGGCGGTCCGTTCGGAAATGATTGCTGGTGCCCCCGAGGGGAATGGGCAGGCGCAGTCGATACAGCCCGGCCAGCATGTAATCAAACCAGAAGGAATATTCCAGAGCGAACATGCGAGTCAGGAAATTCTCCCGGGCGTTGTAATAATTGAGCGCCGCCTGCACGCAGACCAGATCCGGCCCGCCTTTGCGAAAGGCAACCACCGCTTTCTTCAACTGATCCGGCTCCGGGCGATCCTCCGCATCATAGATTACCAGGAACTCTCCGGTGGCGAAGAACAGCCCCACGTTGCACGCTTTCGGCTTCGTCCGTGGGATCCCCGGGGGAATGAGGACAAAGAAAAAGTTCCCTGGGGGGCGGGCGGCTTTCGCCGCCTCCAGCGTCTCCTGATCATCCTCCTCAATAAGCAGGAACACCTCCAGCTTCTCGGGCGGGTAATCCAGCCGCGCCAGGTTCTCGATCAGTAGACGAACGACCTCCGCCTCCCGATAGAGGGGAACCAGCACCGTGTAGCGGGGAAGTTCGTCCTCCTGAAGAGCCGATACTTCCTCCGGAGAGATAGCTTCCGCCCGCTCGTAACGGGCCCCTACCAGGGAGACGATGAACTTGAACAAGATCCCCGCCAGAAAAAAGATATTGATGGCGGCGTTCAGGGCGATCCCGGTCAAGCGGGGAGCCCAGAGGAGGCCGATGAAGATCCCCAGCAGGACCGCGGACAGGATGACGAACTGGAGAGGCGTGAACACTGTATGAGCGGATTCCTCAGGTCGGCGGTAATAAAGGCCATAAGCGGCTTCTGCCAGGATATCGGAACGAAAGATACGCAGGAGGGCCTGTCGTATGTCCCATTCTGTGGTCGCCCGAAATCGGACCACGGGGGCTTTGAAGCGCCGTTCCGCCTCTGCCCGGAGAGCCTCATCCGGGCGACGCGCAGTGGCCACCTCCAACCCTTCCTCCGTGCATCGAAGGGGGATCATCCACACGTCCTGCATCTCTGAGGCTGGATACCGCCGCGCCAACTCCGGATCCGGGGGCTCTTTCAGGAGATCGACAAAGGGACAACCCCATAGCTCGGCCAGCGCGTGATAGAGATCCAGGCGCCGGATCAGGCCTCTGGAGACCAGGATCTGGCCCAACCGCTCCCGGGTTCGCTGCTGAATTTCCAGCGCCCACTCCAGATCCTCAGGGCGCAGCAGCCCCCGGGCCACCAGATACTCCCCAATCCGGACCTTTTGTGCTTCTTGCATCCTTGTCCTTATCCCAATCCCCAATTCATCGCTGGGCAAAGCAGGCCCTGGTGAGGGGGAAATTTTATAGTTTGGGGGTGGGGCGAGGCTACCAAAGGCGGCCCCGCCCCCCAAAAAGCCCCGGATAGAGGCTTTCGTAGAGCGATGTCTAATTGGAGCGCGGCGCTCCGGGCGGGGCCGTCCGAACCACACGGGGGTAGATCCAGATCAGAAACACGATCACGCCGATGAGGGCAGCGCCAGCCACCCAGAAGCGCAGCCTGGCCCATTCGATGAGCGGCGATGGCGGTAAGGGAACCACCTGCAACCCGCTTCCCCGCAAGCGCAGCGCCACCGGAGGCTCTCCATCCGGCCAGATCCACACATCACCACTTAATCCATACCATCCCAAACGGGGATCCAGCGCGCGCTCGATCTCCCGAAGATCCGGGCGGTCACCACGCCGGGTGAGGAGCAGGATCTCGCGTTCCCCGGCCGTGAAGGCCTCCAGCACCGCAAAGCTTCGATCGATCTCCATCCGAAAACGCTCCCGCCCATCTACATCCACAATCCGGAATGGACGGGGGTCCAGGGGTGGGCGAAGCGGTGCCGCCTTCTCCGGATCCAGCGTGACCAGGACCAGGGGGTCAGATGCACCCAGCGCCTCAGTCCACGGCCGGACCCGGGGGACGAGTGGAGTTCGAGTTGTCCGCTGGAGCGCCGCAATGAGCTGAGCGGCCGCCCCGACGGTTTCCAGATTCATGGGATCCAGCCCCACCGTGAACGCGGGCAGAAGTCCCTGAGGCAGGCGCTCGAACCCTTGGGGCAGGTGGGTTCCCCTATGGAACTGAAAATAAGAGGCCCCATCGATGAACATAGTGATCGGATGAACCCCCGCTCGGCACTCCCCTCCGGGTGGCGTGTAGACCACCCGGAGGATCAGTGTGTTATCTCGACGGAGCAGCCCATCCGGAAGTGAGATCCAGCGATCGAAGGGTCCCCCGACAAGAGGTTCCGCATAAGCCAGGCCACCGTTGAGCAGGACCAGCAACTGAGCCTGGCCGCCTGAAGGAATCGGGGTCACGCGGCCAGCCAGACGCAGCTCAACCCCCCGCGCGGGTCCTCCCAGATCGGCCTGGGAGAAGAACACCTTTGCCTCCATGGTCCCGGAGCCGCTCATCTGGATCTGAGGATAGCCCAGCGAGGCCAGAGTGACCCGATCCTCCTGGGTGGATGAGGGGAACTGACCTTCGGGAGCCACAATCACCGGAGCTTGCATCGCCTCCTGGTAGGTCGCCAGCGCCTCCAGGCTGGTCTCCAGCCAGCCCGGCGGCCCGACGATCTCCAGGACGGGCATCCGGCCGGCCTCCGGGAATGTTAATGCCAGCCGCGAGGTCGGCCCGCTGGAGATCCGGATCCCGCGGGCCCAGGGATCTTCGAAAATCGGGGGCGACATATCAGAGGCAGCCAGCGTAATCGTGAGTGGACCACCCCCAGCCAGGCGAGCCCCCAGGGCAGCCAGCCGCAGGGCTGCGGTTGCTTCCTCCGGTGAAGGGCGCTCGGGGAGCTGAAGATACAGCGCGCGCAGAACCGGCGGCCAGAATTCCGCCAGCTGATTCGGGAGCTCCAGTTCCCCCTCCATATCCACTTCCAGCTGATCCAGCTCCACCCGGATCCGTTCGGGAGCCGCGCAGTTCGTCACAAGCCCCGAGGCTTCCAGCCGCCATGAGAGCCTCACGCGGCCTGAATCCACCCGCGTTTCCTCCAGCGGGATAACCAGACGCATCTCAGGGAGGGTGAGACGAATCCATTGAAGGGTCCGCCCATTGTGATCCACGCTCAGGACGGCTCCGATTGCATCGGGCGAGAGGCGAGCTCGAGCCAACAAACGGATAGGGTGCAATCCCTGGGGGACTGGGATGAAGAGCACTTGCTCAGCGAACGGACCTGCGAGGATCAGAGGCTCCGATGTCCCCAGTGTAGCCAGATCGAAAGTCCATCGTCTCGCCTGCGCCAGGGCTTTTCCCGCCATTTCCCACATCAGCAAGGAGAGCAGCGCCATCCCAACCAGGATTCGATGCCTCATTCCAGAGTTCCTCGCATGGGTTTTTGAATCTCGAGCTGCAACGAGGAACGCATGAAGCGAAAAGCTGCAAGTGGCTGGGCCTGACTTTACTCCAGCCCTAAGAAGCCAGATAGGAGAAGAGGACGGCCTTCCTGCTTGGCCTGACGCTTGAGAACGGCCAGATGCCGCACCAGGGCCTCCAGATGGATTGAGCGGGAAGGGTTCACCACGCCACCGACGATAGAGACCGAAAGCTCCGGGGCCTGCACGGCCTCCGCAAACTCCTCCAGAATCTGGCGGGCGACCGGGCTCAGCACGTGAGGTTGGGTGAGGACCACGAAGTCATCGCCCCCGATGTGGCCAATAAAATCCCAGGCCGGATCCCCATACCTCGCCATAACCCTCTCCAGCAAACGGGCGAAGGCTTGCAATACGCGATCGCCTTCCCGAAAACCGTAGCGATCATTGAATTCCTTAAAGCGATTTAAATCGATATATGCGATCCCGAAGGGCTGATCTCCCTGCAGGCGCTGACGGAGCTCTTTCTCGATCTCCGGATTGCCGGGGAGGCCAGATAGAGGATTCGTAGATCGCTCCCGCTGGGAGCGGCGCAGGTGCATCTCCACCCGGGCGAGCAATTCCGGGATCACCACAGGCTTGGTGAGGTAATCATCCGCGCCCGCCTCGATCCCTCGCAATTTATCCTCAATCCGCCCCAGGGCCGTGAGCATCAGAACCGGAACGGTTCGCAGGTGCCAGAACGTTCGCAAACGCCGACAGACTTCAAAGCCATCCAGGCCTGGCAGCATCACATCCAGCAGGATCAGATCCGGCGGATCGCTCCGTGCCTTCTCCAAAGCGGTAGGGCCATCCCCGGCAACCTCCACCCGGTAACGGGCGCTACGCAACACCACGGCCAGCAATTCCTGCAGGGCTGCGTCATCCTCGACCACCAGAATACGGGTATCGGATTCGGACATCCGCAGGGATCCTCCATCCAGAATAGGGGCCAGTTGGATGCTTCATCCGTTCCGGCACAGGCGGACGATCTCATCAATGGTGTCGTTCACAGAAGGCACCAGGCGATCCGCATACGCTTCCAGAACCTCCGCCTTGGGACCCGGGTGCGGGGCAACGCCAAACACCGTCAGGCGGACGGACATCCCCAGCTCATACAAACGGCGAACCGCGCGGAAGATCCCCTGGATCCCTTTGACCGAATCCTCCACCAGCACCACATGCCAGGAAAACTCCGCCCATTCTGCCAGAGGGCCCATCAGCGTCCCAAGCTGCAGGGTTTCATAGGCGCTTTCGAGCGCCTGGGGTTCCGGGATCCCATCCACCGAAGCGATCGCTGAGGCAAAGGCGGCCATCCCGTGGATCAGGTGGGGCTTGGTCGGGTTTTCCTGCAACCCTATAGTCTCGGCCAGCCAGAACAGGCGACCCAGGCCAACTGGGGGCCAGTCCTCCAGCTCGATCTGTCGGGCAGCCAGCTCTGCCTCCGGGGAATAGACCGGTCGAGGAGGCACAGGCCCTTTCAGGGGCGGGCGGGAAGGTCGTGAAGTATAGAAAGCAGGAGCCAGACGCCCTTCATACCAGACGTGGAGGAGCGCTCGCGCCCCCTCGTGGGTCAGCAGCGGCTGGTCCTCCTCCAGCAATCCCCGAGGGACCTCAATGGGAGCGGGCTGGCCGTAAGCTTTTTCATAGGCCCGGCTTCCGACCATCCAGGTCTGGAAAACGGCCGTGGTGGGGCACGAGAGGCCATGGGTATCCGCTAAGAGGACATTCAGCAAAGCGTCCAGCGCCTCGGAGCGCGGGAGCTGGGGCAATGCCTCGCGACGCCAGAGCCGCAATGCCGCCTGGGAAGGTCGCTCCCCGGGCTGTGCGGCTTCGCCAGCAGCTTTTACCCATGCGACATAATCCGGGCGGATCCGCGCGCCATCCAGGGCCCGTTCCGACAGGCGCGCCATCGCTTCCTCGAAATCCGGGACGATCCAGCGCTCATCGAGGCGGGCGGCCTCCAGCAACAGCCCGGCCATACAAATCGCCGTGGAATCCCACTCGCTGGTCACCCCGGAGGCTTCGAACCATTCGATGTCCGCCTCGGTCGGCAAGGGGATCTCCCATCCCAGGCGCCGGGTGAACGTCTCCAGCGTCGCCAGGATCCCACGCTTATACCCCACGGGGAGAACGAGGACATCATCGATATCGAGCAGGAGGACAACCGGCATCGGATCTCCTCTCCGATACGGGAATTTCAGGGCGTAGGAAACACATCCCCGGAACGACCCCCTCCGGTAGCTTCAGAACCAATTCCCGGAATACGAAAATCGGGAAATTTCATCGGCCTTCCCCCTGGGATTTTTGGGCAGGGTTGGGCGCCTTTGATGCCTGACCCCGCCTCAAAATTTTCATCCCCTCTCCCCACAGCTCGAAAGCCGCAAAGAGAGGAGATGAAGGAGGAAGGGTCCTCAACCCCCTTTCTTAGAGGTCAACCGCACAGGTCTTATCTCAGTAGGAGTTACGCAGTTGAAAGCTCTAAAGGTGGAACGGAATGGCCCCACCCCCCTTCTCC
>JAUQQB010000549.1 GCA_030550075.1 Chloroflexota bacterium
ATCCCGGTGCGGCCGTGGGCCCGATTGGACATGTTCATAATGGCAGCGAACCGGACCCCGCGCTCGCCGGCCGGGCCGATCTGGGCAACCTCGATCTGATCGTCGCCCAGTTCCTCATAGAGGATCCGTTCGACCTCCCCGGTTGGGCGCCCCCAGAGGTGGGAGGCATCCCGCAGCTCGGCCTCGCCGTCGTGGATCCAGAGGTAAACGGGCCTGGGGGCGCGGCCATAGATCACGATCCCGTCAAAGCGGGCGAACTTGAGCTCGGCGGGCCAGAAACCGCCGGCCTGGGAATCGCCGATCAGGCCGGTGAGGGGGGATTTGGCGTTGACGGCTGCGCGGCTCTGGCCGGAGATCGGCACGCCGGTGGCGGCGCCGAGGAAAAAGGTGAGAACGTTGCGGGGGTCCAGGGGATCGATCCCGGGTGGCGTGTGTTTCAGCACATAATACAGCCCCATGGCGCTACCGCCCCAGTAAGTGCGATAAAAAACCTCTTCCGGCTCCTCCACCCACAGGCGCCCGGCCGAGAGATCCACGTGAAGGATCCGTCCGGCGTATCCAAACATAGGCCCCTCCAGGGATCCGGATGAAGATGAAAACTATCATAACTCCATGGGGGCTGGGAGGGAAGAGATCCGTGCACACCGGAATCCCGCTAACGATTCAGCCAGGCCCCATTCCCTTGATTCCCCTTCCCCACGGCCCAGAGGGCCGTTCGGGTTCAGCGTTTGCCCCTTCTACTCCCCCATGCTGCGAAGCGGCGTGGGAAGGGGTAAATCCAGTTCGGGTGGTGGGGTGGTCAGCGAAGCTCGCCACCTCACCACCCGAAAGCCCCCAGTTTGAGACAGGGCATCCACATAACTTAGAGGTGGAATGAGGAGGCCATTAAGGTCTTTTGGGCTGGGACGGGACCTTCGGCGCCCGTCCCAGCCCAAAAATAAACGTGATCCCCCCTCCCTACGGCCGAAAGGCCGCGGGAAGGGGGATAAAGGGGGAGGGGCCCCTCAATCCCTCCTGAGCAAAAGCCAACGATGCAAGTCCATCGATAAGCCCTCCGCCCCTCCACAGGACTTGACAGAGTTTTCTTTTCATAGTAAAGTGCTCTGTGATACAGAGCACTTTACGAATTTCAGGAGGCGTAGGGCATGGAGGTCACTCAAGAGGAAGCTCGACAGGCTTTGGCGGACATCGAAATCGTTCGCCGGCAGGCCCGGCGCGCGGTGGCCTACGGCGGCGCTCCTTACTACTCCATGCTCTGGGGCGCGATCTGGTTCCTCGGCTTCCTGGGTAGCCAGTTCCTGCCGTATGAAGCCTCAGGCCTGGTATGGGCCGGCCTCAGTAGCCTGGGCGGCCTGCTCAGCCTCCTGAGCGGCATCCGCCTGGGCCTCCGCGTTCGCAGCCCTTTAAGCGCGCGCATCGGGCTCTTCTGGCTGTCCCTCCTGGTCTACGGGGCGTTGTGGATTTATCTCGCTCGCCCGGCGGACGAGGCTCTGGTTTCGCTGTTCATCAGCACCCTGGCCATGTTCGGCTACGTGGTCATGGGCCTCTGGCTGGATAACAGCTTCGTCTGGCTAGGGCTGGGCATCACCATCCTGGCTCTGATCGGCTACTTCGGCGTGCGGCCCTATTACAGCCTGTGGATGGCCATGCTGGGCGGCGGCGCCCTTTTCGGCAGCGGCCTGTATATCCTGCGCCGGTGGAAGTGAGATGGCCAGGTTTGACGAACTCATCCATCAGCCCATTCGCCTGCGCATCATGGCCGCCCTGACGGCCCATGAGCCAGGGGCCGCGCTGGAGTTCACCTACCTGCGGGACCTGCTGAACCTGACGGATGGCAATCTGGGGGCCCACCTGCGCCGTTTGGAGGAAGCCGGTTACGTGCGCCTGATCAAGACCTTTGTCGCTCGCAAGCCCCGCACCTATGTCGAGGCCACCACCCGTGGCCGTCGAGCTTTCGAGGAGCACATCGCTGCCCTTCAGGAGATCTTGTCTAAAGGAGAGAACAAATGAAGTGGGATCGAATCTTTTGGGGGGTGGTATTTCTTGCCGGCGGCCTGATCCTGCTAGGCGTCAACCTGGGCTGGCTGCCTCATGACGTCTGGAAGTACATCTGGTCCCTGTGGCCGCTGATCCTGGTCCTCATCGGCCTGCGGCTCCTCTGGGGAAGCTGGCGGGGTAAGCCGGAGAAGGCAGGGCCGATGG
>JAUQQB010000051.1 GCA_030550075.1 Chloroflexota bacterium
CTTCAGAAGGCTTGCCCCCTCGCCTTTCCCTCAATTTTCCATGGAAAATAGCTAAGGCCAGCTGGATACGATCTGAGAATAAAGATTCGATATGGTTTGCCCAAATACTGTAAGGGCAATGAGAACAATCAGTGCAACAAACAAAACCAACAAGGCATATTCTACTAATCCCTGACCCTCTTCAGGCCTGAAGTGCAACATATATGCTCCCCACAGCTGGCATCAATAGACCCTTAATCCATTGTAAGAAAGGCCAACGTATCCCTTCCTGGGACTTTAGTCATGGGGAGGACTTTAGTCGGTCGAACGCTCAACGCATTCGCTACCCAAATGGACCAAGCGGGATAAGGTAAGCAGACCTCTCTTTAAATGGCATCAATGCCGCTCACCTACTCCTGATCCTCAAGCTTACAAGCCAGGAAGACTACTGCTTTATTTCATTACGAGGGGCTGGGCTAAGAGCTAAAGGCCCCCGGCCCAGCCTCCGAAAACCTCAAATTAAAAACGGAAAAAGCACTACCCTTCGGCGACCTCCCGGCTCCTAAAAACTTGAGCTTACCCCATCAGGTGCAAGCCGTCCTCCAGAATTAAGCCGGTGAGATACGAGCGTGGAACAAATTCGAACCAGGGAATCTCCTCGCTGGCGAGCGGAAGAGAAAGCGTAGCGCGAGCTGGATGGGGACCGACCCCAACAGGCCATTGCTTCTCTGAAGTGGCCACGACAAAGAAAGGGCGTTGGGATGCCCGCGCCAGTATCGCCAGGGTGAGGGTCCCAATTTTGTTCACAATCCCTTCCTCGTCCCACGCATCCGCCCCAACCAGGACCAGATCTGCCTGAGAAAGCCAGCGCAGGGCGGCGAGATCTGGGAGGAGGATCGCAGTGTGGCCCATGGCCGCTACTTCCTCTGCCATCCGTCGGCCCTCCCCCCCGGGCTCCGCCACCGGGCAGATCACCTGGAGATAGCGGCCTTTCTGCGCTGCGAAAGCGAGGGTCCGGGCGACCAAGCCACTCCGGGAATAGGTGAGGATCACCCGGGCCGAGCGAAGCAACGATACCGCATGCCAAGCGGCTGCCCTCTCATGAGCCTCCAGCTGGTGCTGGAACTTCTGTAAAGCGGAGCTCAAGGCTGCCCGAGCAGCTGTTAGATCCGTAGCCTCCCGGATGGCCCGGCGAGCGGCTTCCGCCAGATGCAGAGGGGGTGCCATGTCTGGATGCGCGCGGATGAGCGCCTGCAGCACCTCTTCCAGCTCAGACCGGAAATCCTCCGCGTGATCCACCGGAGCCGTTTGAGCCCATTCCTCAACAATCTGAGCGGCTTGAAAGGCCAGCGCCATTGCCCCAGAAGTCCGATCCTCCTGATAAGCCTTCAGCGCCTCGCGCCAGTTGAAGCGCTGCACAAAAGCCTCCTTTCAGGCAACATCCTTAGCCCCCAGGAATCTATGATCATTTGGGGCCTTCAGTTCACAAACACCCGGTTTCCGTCTAATCCCTGGAGAGGCGGCCCTCCTCCTGGGCTTTCCACAGACCCGAGGGCAAACCCCTCCTGTCATTTTAAAATGAGAAGGGCAAGGTGACCTTTGCTGCCTCTCACGAAAGCGTGACAGCATCCGGAAAGGAGGGCTGGGAAACCATGGGCTCCAACTGGCTTTTTGAGCGAATCGCTCCCTTCTACGATGCGGCCATCCGTTTCCTGGATCCTGGACCACTCCAGGATTACCTGGAGCTTCCGACGAAGGGACGGTTGCTGGATCTCGGTGGCGGAACCGGGCGGGTGGCCTTCGCCTTAGGGGAGATGACGGGTCTGACCATTGTGGCCGATGCGGCATGGGGAATGCTCCGGGTGGCCCGGCGACGGCCAAAATTGCTCCCGGTCCAGGCCCTCGCCGAGCGTCTCCCCTTTGCGGATGCGGCCTTCGACCGGATCGTCATCGTCGATGCGCTACATCATTTTATCGAGGCGAAAGCCGCTATCCAGGAGGCGGCTCGCGTGCTTCGACCCGGAGGCAGACTGGTGATTGAAGAGCCCGATATCCGTCGCTGGCCGGTCAAGGGGATCGCGCTGATGGAACGATTGATCGGGCTACGCAGCCGGTTCCTGCCAGGGGAGAGCATCCGGGGAATGATGGAAGCCGCTGGCTTGCAAGCGCAAGACTACCGGGATCCTCGATCCTTTCGCCTTTGGGTTGTGGGTCATAAGACGGATGACTAATCCATCGATGGAAGCAATCCTGTCACCGGCTACGCAAGAAAGAAATAAGGCCGGCTCTGGCGCCGGCCCTTTGGTGCCCCCTCCGGGATTCGAACCCGGATCACGCCGCTTAGAAGGCGGCTGCTCTTTCCCTTTGAGCTAAGGGGGCAAGAGCTTTCATACCCAATGGTAAGAAAGACGCAATCGTTGGAATTAGGAAAGAAGTCACAGGGGAAAAGTCTCTGCCAGTTGCTCAAATGCCAATCGAGATTACAGCGCTCTCGGAAGAGAACCCGTGGAGATCAGGGGAAAGGACATTCCCGACCTTTGGGCGAAGCTCGAGGGCACTTTAAACTGGATCGGTGAAGGGCACTCCAGACCCGTCATTGGACATACCTGTCGTAAAATGAGCTGGGAAACAAAAAGGCAAGCATTAGGAACCGGCCATACAATAACACGATCCAGAAAAGATGTCAAGGCCTGAAGCGATCCGAACATGGCTTTTCAATCATTGAATCTATCGGGCGATGTCACGCTCTACCAGTCCTTCGCGAGGCACGCTTCGGAGCGCGCCGGAGGTGGCCCCGCACAGAAGGATCCATAGCATCACTGCTTGCTTGATTAAGCCTCGTAAGTCGAGAGGATTTCATCACCGGTCACTTTCGCGCAAACATGGGACCCTTGAGCGGTTTGCTGGAATTTCTGGAGGCCGAGCCGACCCTTTCTCAGACCACTGAAGCCCTGGAAGCCGGGGAGCACATCCAGCTCACGCTTCCCCGCTCGGGATGGTCGTTCTGGATCGCCGGGCTGGCCCGGCGGGCTTCGCGGCCGATGCTGATTGTGGCCGGGACTGCGGAGCGGGCCCAGCTGATGGCGCAGGATCTGGCCCTCTGGCTGGGAGCGGAGCGGATCCACCGGTTGCCGGAGCCGCCTGCCCTCCCCTACGAACGAGCACCCTGGCCCCCGGAGATCCGCGCGGAACGACTAACGGCCCTGGCCGCCTTAGCCGGCCTGAACGGAGATCCTGCGCCGGTGGTGGTGGCCTCCACCCGCGCCCTTCTCCTCCGCACCCTTCCGCTGCGGCTTTTCCATCGCCTGCGTCGGATCCTGCGGGTGGGCCAGGAGCTTCCAATGGAGGGATTCCTCCGTTACCTCCTGGAAGCCGGCTATGAGCCGGTCACCATGGTGACCCATCCCGGGCAATTCGCCCGCCGCGGGGGGATCCTGGATCTCTTCCCCTCGACGGTTTCGGAGCCGATTCGGATCGAGTGGGAAGCGGACCGCATCGCCAGCATGCGCGCCTTCGATCCCACCACACAACGGACGCTCCGACCCATTGAACAGGTTCGCATCCTGTCTGCTCGAGAGGCGCTGCCTACCTACGGCCCTGCCGTCGCAGAGCGGCTGGCCGCCTGGCAGCCCGCTGTGGAAGCTCTTGCGGAGGCGGAAGCCCTGGAGCGGGAGCAGGAAGCGCTGGCCCGCGGCGCGCCATTCCCACTGCTGGAGTTTTACCTGCCCTATTTCTACACGGATGCCACCACACCCCTCGCTTATCTCCCGGAGGACGCCTGGGTCTTCCTCCTGGATGAGGCGGAGATCCAGGCGGCATGGGAAGAACTGATGGAAGAAGCCCGGGAGCTTCGGGCTCGGGCAGAGGGCGCCGGGTTCCTGCCTCCAGACTATCCGGATCCGTTGGTGGATCGGGCGCTGTGGGAGGCGCATCTGCAACGCCGCCCCCAGCTGCACCTCACCGCCCTCCCGGAAACCGGGGGGTTCTCTTCCTTCCCGATCGAAGCGCCCCCTCGATTCGGGGGGCAACTCCAGCGCATCCTGGAGGACTTCGCCCGGCGTCTGCACCTGGGAGAAGCGGTGGTGGTGGTCAGCCGCCAGGCTGCGCGGCTATCGGCGGTCTGGGCCGATCACGCCCGGGGCATGGAGGAGGCGGCCCAGGCGATCGCGTCCCTGGAGGCCCCGCCGCTTCCCCGACGGATCTACTTCCTGAACGGAGCCCTGAGCGGGGGCTTCCTGTTCCGATCGAAGGATGGCCACCGCCTCGCCCTGTTCACCGATGCGGAGCTCTTCGGCGTGCTGCGCCCCCTCCCCTGGCGCCGGCGGATGCGGCGGGGGCCTCCGCCGGAGTGGATCCGCGAGCTCCGAGAAGGGGACTATGTGGTCCACGAGGACTTCGGTATCGGGATCTTCGAGGGGCTGGTCCGCCTGAACCTGGATGGCGTGGAACGGGAATATCTGGTCGTGCGCTATGCGGGCAATGACCGCCTCTACGTGCCGGTGGATCAGGCGAATCGGGTCAGCCGCTATGTGGGGGAGATGGATCAGCCGCCGGAGATCCATCCCCTGGGCGGCGGGGACTGGGCGCAGGCGCGGGCGCGGGCCCGCCAGGCCGCCGCAGAGGTTGCGCAGGAGCTGCTGGAGCTCTATGCCCGGCGGGAGACCGCGCATGGCCACACCTTCTCGCCGGATACGCCGTGGCAGCGGGAGCTGGAGGCGTCCTTCCCCTTCATCGAGACCGAAGATCAGCTGCGGGCCATCGAGGAGGTCAAGACCGATATGGAGCAGCCGCGGCCGATGGACCGGCTGCTGTGCGGGGACGCCGGGTTCGGGAAGACGGAGGTGGCCCTGCGGGCCGCCTTCAAGGCGGTGATGGACGGCAAACAAGTGGCCCTTCTGGCGCCGACAACGATCCTGGCCCATCAGCACTATGAGACCTTCCGGACCCGTCTCGCCCCCTTCCCAGTGGTGGTAGAGGTCCTCACCCGGCTGCGCTCGCCGAAGGAGCAGGCCGAGATCCTGCGCCGGCTGCAGGAGGGGGAGATCGACATCCTGATCGGCACTCATCGGCTGCTCCAGCCCGATGTGGTTTTCAAGGACCTGGGGCTGGTCATCATCGATGAGGAGCAGCGCTTCGGGGTGATGCACAAGGAGCACTTCAAGCGCCTCCGGGCGGAGGTCGATGTGCTCACCCTCACGGCCACGCCGATCCCCCGCACCCTGTATTTAAGCCTGAGTGGCCTGCGGGATATCAGCCTGATCCAGACGCCGCCTGAGGAGCGGCTGCCGGTTCAGGTCTATGTCGGGCCTTATGACGATCGCCTGGTGCGCTCGGCGATCATGCGGGAGCTGGACCGGGGCGGGCAGGTCTTCGTGGTGTATAACCGGGTGCACGGCCTGGAGGCGTGGAAGGAGCGCCTGGAGAGGCTGGTGCCAGGGGCGCGGTTCGGCATGGCCCATGGCCAGATGCCGCCCCGCCAGCTGGAGAAAACCATGATGGCCTTCACGCGGGG
This sequence comes from Chloroflexota bacterium, assembly GCA_030550075.1. Classification (GTDB taxonomy): domain Bacteria; phylum Chloroflexota; class Anaerolineae; order Thermoflexales; family Thermoflexaceae; genus Thermoflexus. Next base: position 5,492 of record JAUQQB010000051.1, read on the forward strand.
AGATATCGATGTCCTGGTGGCCACCGACATCATCAGCAGTGGCCTGGACATCCCCAACGCCAACACCATGATCGTGATCCGCGCCGACCTCTTCGGCCTGGCCCAGCTCTATCAGCTGCGGGGACGGGTCGGCCGCAGCGTGCTCCAGGGCTATGCCTACTTCCTTTATGATCCGAAGATCCCCCTCACGGCGGAGGCCCGGGAACGTCTGGCGGCGATCTATGAGATCCCCGGCCTGGGCGGAGGGTTCCAGCTGGCCATGCGCGACCTGGAGGTCCGCGGGGCGGGGGAGATCCTGGGGACGCGCCAGCACGGGCACATCGCGGCAGTGGGCTTCGATCTGTATATGAAGATGCTGAACCGGGCCATTGCGGAACTGCGGGCGGAGCGGGAAGGTCTCCCTCCTCCGCCGCCTTCCCCCGAAGGGGTCACGATCAATCTCCCATGGCCGATTGGCCTGCCGGAGGGCTACATCCCGGACACAGCCCTCCGGCTCCAGCTTTATCGGCGCATGGCCGGGATCAACACCCTGGAGGGCGTGGAGGAGATGGCGATGGAGCTGAAGGATCGGTTCGGCCCACTACCCGAGGAAGCCCGCAATCTGCTTCAGCAACTCCGCTTCAAGATCCTGGCCGCCCGCGCGGGGATCGAACGGATTTACACGGAGGGACGAACCCTGGTGCTTCGCCCGGCTCCCGCCCAGGCGGACAGCCAGATCCAGCAATTTGGCGGCTGGATCGCCGACGGCGCGGTGCGCATCCCCCGCCGTCCCTCCTGGCCTCGGGATCTGGAGCGCCTGCTCCAGGCCTGGGCTCGGTTTTCTGCCTCCTGACCACCGGTTCTGAAGACGATCATGAGGGCAGTGCTTTGCCCATGCCCTCATTTTTCATTAATGTTTATCCTTGCCTCTCATTGACGCTGAAGCACCAAATCAATCTCCAGTCGAATTGTCTCATCCACACTTAATACCACCGGCACTCGAGGCTGTTCCAGGTTGAAATCCGCAAAGGTGAACTGGGTGCGAGCCTGGGCGATCACCCGATTCCCTTCCACGCGGGCGGTCACCTCCCAGGTCACCGGCCGTGTCACCTCGCGGATGGTGAGATCGCCGGTTAACTGGAACGCGTGCTCGCCGGAGGTCGGCAGGGGGGAGGGCAGGCCTGGCGCCTCCCGCGGGATGAACACCGCATACGGATAGCGATCGGTCTGCAAGGTGTTGCGCCGGATGAAGTTATCCCGTCGCGACTGATCGCTGGTCAGGGTGCGCAGATCCACCTGAAAACGGGAGGCCTCCGGCACGACCCGATCGCCCTCGATCACCAGCACCCCGGTGATCGCTCGCGTGGTTCCCACCGCGTCGCTGGGCAAATTCACCCCAGCCAGTTGCTCGCGAACTCGATAGCGGGCCTCGCTTTCCTCGGAGACCACGACGTAAGTGATCCGCCCCGCGCTGGCATCGGAAGGCGCGGAGGGTGTCGAGGGAGGTGCAGGGGTCGGGGAAGGTTGCCCGCCGACCGTAGGAGACGCCACCGGCGTCGCCGTGGAAGTGGGAGGAGGAAGCGTAGGCGTGGCCGGACTCCCGCATGCGGCCAGTCCGATCAGGGTCAGGAGAAGCCAGACGGTCCTCGCTACAGAACGCTGCATGTTCGCCAACCTCCATTCTGGGTTGGTTGGATTTACCCGCTCAGAGGGATGAAGTATTACGCGTTATAGCGTCGAATACCCAGAAGGGGGCTCAGACCCCGGCGGGTAAAAATATGGGGCGAAAGGTTTTTCGCCCCTACCTGCCGAAAACCGTGAGGGGATCGAATCGGACATAAGCCTCAGGGCCTGCGTACACGGATCTGAACGGAAACAATCAGGCAGCCGGAATGCCTCCTGGCATTCAGTGCTTGCCTGAAAATGCCCTAACGATGGGGCAATGCCTGCTTAAGCACTTCACATAGCATACAATCTGTTCCTTAAGCAAAGCTGAGCAAGAGAGAAAGTGGGTTGCTCCGACTTAAACGTTTTTCACCTGCGAGGCAATGCCTATGCCCCATCTTCGATGATCCGCTCCTCCGGTGGAACCGGCTCATCCCCCACGATTAAACCATCCTGAATGCGCACGATGCGCTCCGCGTGACGAGCCACAAAGGGATCATGCGTCACCACCACCAGGGTAATCCCCCGCTCTCGGTTCAGCCGCTGGAACAGCGCCAGGATCTCCCGCCCCGTTCGGCTATCCAGGTTGCCGGTGGGCTCATCGGCCAGGATCACGGCCGGCTCCGTCACCAGGGCTCGCGCGATGGCCACCCGCTGCTGCTGGCCGCCGGAGAGCTCATTGGGGCGATGGTGCAGGCGATCCCCCAGACCTACCAGTTCCAGCACCTGTCGGGCCCGCTTCCGGCGATCCCGGGCGCCCCGGTAAATCAGTGGGAGCTCGACGTTCTGCAAAGCCGTTGCCCGGGGAAGCAGGTTAAAAGTCTGAAAGACAAAGCCGATTTTGCGATTTCGGATATCCGCCAATTGATTGTCGGAAAGACGGGAGACATCCTGTCCTTCTAGAAAATATTGGCCCCGCGTGGGTGTATCCAGACAGCCCAGCAGGTTCATTAGGGTCGATTTACCGGAACCCGAAGGGCCCATAATCGCTACGAATTCTCCTCGTCGGATCACAAGATCGATCCCCCGCAAGGCAGGGACCTCGACTTTGCCCATCCGATAGATCTTCTCGACTTTTTCCATAACCATCAGCGGATCTCCCATCCTTAACCTCCCGTCGTTGTCTTGAACAGCTTTATCGCCGCTTTTCTCAGAGCGTGTAGTGGGGCCGGTGGTGAAGCCGTCTGCCCTACCACCCCATCCCTCAAACTTGTAACAGAGTGAAATTGGATCCTCTGCCCAGAGGCGGAATGGTTTCCCCTTCCTAAACATGAAGTAAGCTCAGAAGAGGAGAACTTCCGATCGAGGGCAACAATCCCTCGCACTACTCGTATCGAAGGGCCTCGATGGGATTCATGGAAGCAGCCCGGATTGCCGGATAAATCCCGAAGAACACCCCCACGGCGACCGCGAACAGCAGCGCCAGGAGAATAATGTCCCCCTGCACAACCGGGCGCAAGGTGCCGGTGCCCACCGGGATCCCACGGATGAGCTGGGCGGCGCCGATCCCCAGCCCCATTCCCACCAAGCCGCCCAGGCCGCTCAGGGTCACCGCCTCGCTAAGGAACTGCATCAGGATATCCCGCCGCCGGGCCCCCACCGCCTTCCGCAGGCCGATCTCCCGCGTCCGCTCCGTCACCGAAACCAGCATAATGTTCATAATCCCGATGCCGCCCACAATCAGGGAGATCGCCGCAATGGCTCCCAGAAAGAGCGTGAGGGTTCCGGTGATCTGGGCAGAGGTCTGGATCAGATCCTGCTGGCTGACCAGCGTGAAGTCATCGTCATCCCCATCCAGCAGCCGGTGGCGCTCCCGCAAAGCCGTGCGGATCGCCCCCATCACAGCCGGCATTTGATCCGCCCCATTGGCCTGAACCAGGATCTGAGAGACCACCTCGCTGCCCCGGAACTGGCCACCCCGCGCCAGCCGCTGGGTCGCCGTGCTCAACGGCACGAAGACCTGATTGTCCAGACTCCCAAAGCCGGTTCCCCCCACAGGAGCGAGAACCCCAATGACGCGGAACGGAATGTTGTTGAGGCGGATGAACTGTCCGACAGGGTCCCCTTCCGGGAACAGCTGGGCCGCCACATTAGCCCCGAGCACAGCCAACGCCATCCCGGTTTCGACCTGGGTCTGGGAGAGGAGATCCCCGCTGGCCGCCTGGAGGCCGCGGATGGCAAAAAACTCCGGCGTTACGCCATACACCGGAATCCGCAGGTTGTTCCGCTGGTAAACAATCTGCGCGCTGGCCTGAAAGACGGGGGCCACTGCCACCACGCCGGGCAGATCCCGCAACGCCTGAGCGTCCTCATACGTCAGGGTGGGCGCTGAGCCGGGCGACTGAGCAATGCCGCCCACCCGAACGGCCCCCGGGGTCACGAAGATCAGATTTGTCCCGATTCGCTCAATCTGCGAACGGATCGCAACCTGGGTTCCCCGCCCGATGCTCATCAACGCGATCACAGAGGCCACGCCAATGATCACCCCCAGCATGGTCAGGGCAGATCGCATTTTGTTCGCCGCCAGACTGGAGAGGGCGGTCCGAAAAGCCTCTATAACGCTCATCCTCGCCTCCTTCCTCCTCCCTGCCTGCGCCTCTCAGGCTGCTCTCCTCTCCACACAGACGATCCGATCTTTTTCCTCGCCTCACGATCTTGTAAGGCGCGAGAATTTATGATGGATCGGGGGGCGTGCCCTAATCATCATCCCTGGCTTCGTTTCTATCGGAAGATCCCCGGGCCGAAGAAGACGGGGCCGGGGACACGGGTGCTCGAAGCGGGAGCTGTAGAGGCCGACAGGACCACCACGTCCCCCTCTTGCAACCCATCCAGGATCTCCACCATGGTATCGCCGCGCAGCCCCACGCGCACCGGGATCTGTTCCGTCTGATCCCCTCGCAAGACGGTCACAAAGGTCTGCCCGCCTCGGGTGGTCAGGGCCCGTCGTGGGACTACCAGCGCGTTCTCCCGCCGGGCCACCGTGATCCGAACCTGAACGGTCATCCCGGCCCGCACGGACGGCGGATGTTCCTCCAGCGCAATGGTTACCGGGAAGTTCACCACGCCCTGGCTCTGGACACCAATCGGCGCGATCGCGATCACCTTTCCCTTCAACCGGGTATCCGGCATGGCCTCGGGGGTGATCTCCGCCTCCTGCTCCAGCGCCACCTGCGCGACATCCACCTCGGCGAGGTTCACCGCGACCTCCAGGCGGTTCAGATCGGCCAGAGTGATGGCCGGGCCGCTGGCTCCGGCCGTGCCGCCTTCCACGATGTTCACCGCCGCCACCACCCCATCCACCGGCGCCACCAGCCGGGCCTGCTCCAGGCGCAGCTGAAGCTGCCGCACGGCGATCTCCGCCTGCTCCACCTGATACTGGGCCAGCTGGATATCCAGATCTGGATCCTGGGCCTGCAGGCGGATCAGGTTCGCCCGCGCCTGGGCCAGCGCGGCCTCCGCGGCCTTCAGCTGCTGCTCGCTGGGTCCGGATTGAGCTTTCTCCGCCTGCAGACGGGCGATCTCCACCTGCAGCTCGGATTGACCGACCCGTGCCTGCGCCAGCTGCAGATCCACCTGGGACGAACCCGGCATCCCCGCGGTCTTATCCCGGCTCAGCTGGGCCTGCCAGAGCGCGTTCCTGGCCACCTCGTAGTTCAGTCGCGCGATCTCCAGATCGCGAGGATCCGGCCCGGCTTTCAGGGCCTCCAGGCTGGCCTGGGCATTCGCCAGCGCCGCCTGCGCGGCGGCCACATCCGCCGGCCGCGAGCGAGCGGTAGCCCGGGTCTGAGCCAGCCGGGCCTGGGCGATCTTCAGGTTGATCTGGGCATTCTGCAATTGTAGTTCCAGATCCCGCGTGTCCAGCTCCGCCAGGACCTGGCCGGCCTTCACCGAATCTCCAACCTGAACATACACCTTGCGGACGATCCCGGATTGCGGGAAAGAGAGATTGACCAGGGTGTGCGGTTGGAGATTCCCGGAGCCACTGACATAAACTTCCAGCGTATCCCGCCGAACCCGATAGACCGTGCTCTGGCCCTGTCCGGTCTGCGCCGCAGAGGAGCTTCCGCACGCAGTGGCCATGGAGAGGACCAGGAACAGAAAAGCGGCAATGCCTCCCCAACGCTTAACCATCGTCGACCTCCTTCGCGTTTCCTCACAGATAGACGCGCCCAGCATAGGGGTGAAAAATTTTTCGCCTTGCCGTGAGTTTGGAATATTCCCGGGCGGCCTCATGCGCAGCGCTTTCATGGTGCCTGACTTTTCCGCTCAGCCCTAACGGGCGAGCATCTCCTGGAAGCTCTGGATGAGCAACTCCCTCTCCAGGGCGCTCAGGCGGGCCTCCGGATGCATCAGCAGGTAATCCTCCGGGGGCATGGTGCCATTGCGGATCACCTGGGCGATCTCTTCCGCCAGCCGTGCTTTCCGTGCTGCCGGGAGCTGGCTCAAATCCATCTCCGATAGATTGAACGCCTGACGACCCTCATTCACGTGGTTCACCACCAGCCATGAAGCCGGCGCGATCGCGGTATACCACGGCCATCGAGTCTCGTTGCTATGACAATCCGCGCACGCCCGCTGCCACAGGA
>JAUQQB010000550.1 GCA_030550075.1 Chloroflexota bacterium
GGCGCCCTCACCGGTTACGCGGAGGATCCGATTCGCTTTTACTTCGATCTGCTCAGCCGGGGAACACCCGCCGAGGGTGCCATCCTGCGGATCCGACGGGAGCCCGGGCAGGGGCACTGTCAGACGTGCGGGGCAACGTTCCCGGTGGAACCCCCGCTATCCCCTGCATGTCCTTTTTGCGGCAGCGTCGAAATCCGGATTCACGGTGGAACCCATTGTCTCGTGGAACGCATTGAGGTGGAAGATGGGGACGAACATCCCGGTGGTGAAGGCCATCCTTCAGGCCAATGAGGCTGTGGCTTCGGAGAACCGGACAGCCTTCGATGCCGCCGGCCTGCTCGCCGTGAACCTGATGTCCTCACCGGGGGCTGGCAAAACCAGCCTGATCCTGGCGACCGTCGAACGCCTCCCGGATACGCTGAAGGTGGGAGTCATCGAAGGGGATATCGCCTCGACGCTGGATGCGGAGCGGATCGCCGCCCGGAATATCCCGGTGGTGCAGATCAACACCGGCGGTGCCTGTCACCTGGATGCCCCGATGATCCGTTCCGCGCTTCCCCATCTACCTCTGACGGCTCTTGATCTGCTCTTCATCGAAAACGTGGGTAACCTGGTCTGCCCGGCGGAGTTCGATCTGGGAGCCCATCTGAACATCGTGATCGCCAGCGTCCCGGAAGGCCACGATAAGCCGTATAAATATCCCGGGATGTTCCAGAAAGCCGATGGGGTGGTGCTCAACAAGGCTGATCTCCTCGAGATCCTGGACTTCGATCTGGAGGCCTTCCGGCATGGCCTGAGGATCCTCCGGCCCGATGTGCCGCTCTTCATTCTTTCCTGCCGGACGGGCGACGGCCTCGAGACCTGGATCGATTGGCTGCTGGAACAATATCGGCTTCGACGAGAACGCCATGGGCGGTGAGATCCGACGGCTTCGCGTGGAGATCCAGGGTGCCGTGCAGGGGGTTGGATTCCGCCCCTATGTTTACCGGCTGGCCACCGAACTCGGCCTCGCTGGATGGGTCCTGAATGACTCCCGCGGCGTCTTCATCGAGGTGGAAGGCCCCGCATCCCGACTGGAACGCTTCCTCGAACGCCTTCCCCGCGAGATCCCTCCACGGGCACGAATCCACGCTCTCCACGCGGATTGGCTGGACCCCGTTGGTTATCCCGGTTTTGAGATCCGCCACAGCGAAGGGGAGGGAGAGAAAACTGCCCTGGTTCTCCCGGATATCGCCACGTGCCCCCGATGCCTGGCCGAGGTCATGGATCCAGGGGATCGCCGCTACCGTTATCCCTTCACGAACTGCACCGATTGCGGCCCCCGCTTCACGATCCTGGAGGCCCTCCCCTACGATCGGCCCAACACCACGATGCGTCGTTTCCCGATGTGTCCCGCATGCCGGGCCGAATACGAAAACCCTCTGGACCGTCGGTTCCATGCCCAGCCCAACGCGTGCCCGCAATGCGGTCCGACCCTCGCGTTCTATGCTCGCACGTTTACCCTGGAAGGGAACGGAGAGGATCACCCGGATTTCCCACCGCGTATAGGAGAATATGAGCGAACGGCGATGGGTGAGGCGGCGCTGCAGGAGGCGGTCCGGGCGCTGCGCGCGGGCCAGATCGTGGCGGTGAAAGGATTGGGCGGCTTCCATCTGATGGTGGACGCGCGGAACGAGGAGGCCATTGCCCGGCTGCGAGCCCGCAAACCCCGGCGGGATAAGCCCTTCGCCCTGATGGCCAGGGATCTCGACCAGATCCGCTCCCTGTGCGAGCTCCCTCCGGAGGCCGAAGCCCTGCTCGCCGGGCCAGAGGCCCCCATCGTGCTTCTCCCCCGCCGGGCCAGCGCTCCGGTCGCCCCGAATGTGGCGCCGGACAATCCCTACCTGGGGGTGATGCTGCCCTACACGCCACTTCATCATCTGTTGCTGCAGGAGCTGGATTTCCCGGTTGTGGCCACCAGCGGGAACCTTACGGACGAACCGATCTGCACGAATGAGAAAGAAGCCGTCCACCGGCTGGCGCGCGTGGCGGACGCTTTCCTGATCCACAACCGGCCGATCGCCCGCCATGTGGATGATAGCGTGATGATCCTGATGGATGGGGAGCCCCGCCTGCTGCGGCGGGCCCGGGGCTTCGCGCCGCTGCCGATCATGGCCCACCGGGCCCTTCCCACGATCCTGGCGGTGGGGGGCCA
>JAUQQB010000551.1 GCA_030550075.1 Chloroflexota bacterium
GGGAGCGTCGGGCTGCCGGCGGCGAAGCAGCCATTGATATCCGTCCCCCCTGAGATCGAGTTGAAGTGCAGGTCGCTTTTGATCTCCTGATACACGTATTCAAATCCCTCGACCGAAAGCGGCGAGCCGGTCTGGGAGATCTCCCGCAGGGAGGAGAGGTCACAGACTTTCCGGGGCGAGACGCCCTGGTTGCGCAGGAAGTTGATATAGCTGGCGCTGCACCCGAAAATGGTGATCCGCTCCTCATCGATGATCCGCCACATCTGGTAGGGGTCCGGGTAGTTGGGGTTTCCATCGTAGAGGACGATGGTGGCGCCCACAGCGAGGGAGCTGAGCAGCCAGTTCCACATCATCCAGCTGGGGGAGGTGATGTAGGTGATGACGTCCTCCCGCTTCAGGTCCGTGTGCAGGATCAGCTCCCGGAGATGGCTGATCAGCACCCCGCCCGCGCTCTGCACCATACACTTGGGCTTGCCAGTGGTCCCGGAGGAGAACATGATGTAGACGGGGTGTTCGAAGGGGAGCTGCTCGAAGGCGATGGGCGGGCAGCGATCCGGCGCCAGGAACTCCTCCCAGCAGACGGCATGGGGGATCGCGTCGATCTCCAGGGCCTCCGTGACATAGGGAACCACCACCACCTTCTCCAGGGAGGGGATGTTCCTCGCCACCTCCGCGACGTTCCCCAGGGTGAGGAAGCGCTGGCCCTTGTAGTAATATCCATCGGCGGCGAAGAGGACTTTCGGCTCCAGCTGGCCCAGGCGGTCCAGGGCAGCAGGGGCCGAGAGGTCCAGGCCCACGGAAGCCCATACAGCGCCTAAGCTGGTGGCGGCCAGCATGGCGATGGCCGTCTCCATCAGGTTCGGCATATAGGCCACCACCCGATCCCCCGGCTTCACCCCCAGGCGGCGCAGGGAAGCGGCCAGGCGCGCCACGGTATTATGGAGCTCCGCATAGGTCATCGTCCGCCGCTGCCCCTGCTCATTTCGGAACACGAAGGCCAGGCGGTCGTCGCGATAGCGCAGGAGGTTCTCCGCGAAGTTCAAATAAGCTCCGATGAACCATCGCGCGCCGGGGAACCGGGTCAGATCATCCACCACCTGCATGTAGGGCCGGGAGGCACGGATCCCCACGAAATCCCATACCGTTGCCCAAAATTCGGGGATGTTTTCCACAGACCACTGGTAGAGGTCCCAGTAGGTCTGGAAGCTCCGGTTGTGCCGGGCGTTCACATATTCGATGAAGCGGGTCATGTTCGCCTGGCGCTTCCGCTCCTCCGAGGGCACCCAAAGCGGCTTCTTCATGGAAGGCCCCTCCTCAACGGAATCGGGGGAGAGCAATTCAATGACCTGGTTCTATTATATCGACCCCTATGCCGCTCGGAGAGCGGCAGGTATCTGGTAGACATCCCGTCGGAGGATGTCCCTTCTAACCAATGGTGCTGGTTCTCATCCACAAAGGCACCGGGCCCGGCTCCCAAAACCCGGGTAGAAAGATCAATGTCCAGGCCTCGAAGATGAGAGCAGGCGAATCCGAATGCCACGCCGATGATAGCGAGTCAAATCCTCATCGGTTGTCCAGATCTCCCGCACCGAACGCGATATCAAGCTGGCAAGGATCAGCGCATCCACCAGAGGCAGGGCGAGCCCATGGGAGAGGCGGGCACCCATATCCAGAACCTCTCCATGATCCAGCCAGACAATCTCGCAGATCGCCTGAATCGCCTGAAGAAGCAAATCCACATCCCCAGCCTCGAGCGCTCCCCGCAATGCCAGGCGTCGAAGTTCGGAAAGCGTTAAACACGCCACAATGCCACGAGCGCGGTCCTCTATCAGGTCACGCCAGAGTTCCTGACACTCCGGGAGGCCTCCAAGGAGCTGGATGAAGAACCCCGTATCAAGGCCGACGATCGTCACGACGGCCTTCCTCCAGCGTCTGGAATATATTCGGTTCGATACGAGATCGGCCGATCCGCTCCAGGACCCGCTCTCCAAGAGCTCGACGGCGCTTTTCACGAAGATACCAGGCGACCGCCTCGGCGACCAGCCGGCTGACGGATTTTTTCTCGTTTGCTGCAGCCGCCCGAAGTCGTTCCGCCAGCTCATCCGGCATATGAACAGTTACCCGCATGGCCATCCACCTCTTTTTATGAGCATATATTAAGCGCATAATATTAGCTTGTCAAGCTTTCCTCG
>JAUQQB010000552.1 GCA_030550075.1 Chloroflexota bacterium
GGGGGCCAAAGACCCCCAGGCCCAACCCCTGGAAGATATTTTTTTCTCCCCCCTCCCCGCGGCCCTTGGGGCCACTTTTATCGGGCTATGAGAAAGAGGGGCGTCTTTTCTGCTCGATCCGGGAGAGGGAAAAATTCTCCGAAGAAAATTATCGCTGCATTCGGCGCACGCGGGGATCCAGAAGATCCCGCAAGCCGTCCCCCAGGAAGTTGAAGCCGATCACCGTCGTCAGGATAGCGAGGCCCGGGAAGGTGCCGATCCACCATTCGAAGAATTTCTGACGGGCTGCAGCGATCATCGCCCCCCATTCCGGCATGGGCGGGACCGCGCCTAAACCGACGAAGGACAAAGCAGCCGCCAGCAGGATCGCGTTCCCCACATCCAGGCTGGTCTTCACCAAGATCACAGTGAAAGCATTAGGCAGGATGTGACGCCACAGGATTCGCATCTCTGACGCACCGATCGCCCGTGCGGCGGTCACATATTCCAGCTCACGCAGATAGAGCACCTGCCCTCGCATCAGCCGGGCATATTCCGGCCATAAAACCAGGACGATGGCCAGCATGGCATTGCTCAGCCCCGGTCCCAGGGCGGCCGTGATGGCCATCGCCAGGATTAAGGAGGGAAAGGCCAGCACGGCATCGCAAAGCCGCATGATGAACTCGTCCACCAACCCCCCGGCGAAACCGGCGATCGCTCCTAAAGTGGTCCCCAGCCAGGCAGTCAGAATCACCACCCCGAAGCCGATGGGCAAGGAGATTCGCGCCCCATACAGCACTCGGCTGAAGACATCCCGACCCAGCTCATCAGTCCCGAAGAGATATTTTGAGTTTGGCGGCGAGAGGCGATCCGTTAAATGCTGCTCCGTCGGCGAATATGGGGCGATCATAGGGGCCAGCAGGGCGAGCAGGACCCATGTGCCAATCAATAGAACGCCGATAAGGAACGCTGAGCTCCGGTGGAGATCCTGGAGCCAGCTTTGGCCACGCTCCAAGAGGGACTCGATGGGAATTCGCTGCTCGCCAGAAACCGTCAGGCCACTCATGGTCCACTATTGCAAACGAATCCGGGGATCCAGCGACGAGTAAGAAAGATCCACCAGGAGGTTGATCACGATATAGATCCCAGCCACCAGGAGGGTAACTCCCATCACGGGTGGGAAATCCAGCTTGCTCGCCGCGTCCACCGCATACCGGCCGATCCCTGGCCATGCAAAGACGGTTTCTGTCATCACCGCCCCGGCCATGAGATTGCCGAAGGCCAGGCCAATGGCGGTCACCGTGGGGATCGCTGCGTTGCGAAGGGCATGCCGCCCGATGACGATCCATTCATGAAGCCCCTTCGCCCGGGCCACCCGGATATAGTCCTGAGCAAGGACCTCCACCATGCTGGATCGGGTAATGCGGGTGATCAACCCCATGCTATATGCGCCCAGAACGGAGGCCGGCAGGATCAGATGGCGCAGCGCATCCCCGAACGCATCCCAACGCCCTGCCAGCAGGCTATCGAGAATAAGCAGACCTGTGATGGTAGGCGGCGGGATCAGCCGGGGATCCAAACGCCCCGGACCCGGGAGGAGTTGCAGGCGGTAATAGAAAATTGAAAGAACCAGCAGGCCCAGCCAGAAGGTCGGCATGGAAACCCCGATCAGCGATAGAAACCGCGCCACGTGATCGGGCCAGCGATCCCGCTGAAGGGCAGCGATGACCCCCAGGGGCACCCCTGCCAGGATCGCAATGATCGTCGCCCCCACCGCCAGCTCCACCGTGGCCGGGAAGAAGCGAGCCAGATCCTCTTTGACCGGTCGCTGGGTCGCGATGGATTCCCCCAGATCCCCCTGGAGCAGGTTCCGGACATAGGTTAAATAGCGCAACGCCAGAGGCTGATCAAACCCCCAGCGTTCCCGATAAGCTCGCACGATCTCCGGATTGGCCATGGCCCGCTCAGAGAGCACCATAGCCAGAGGATCCGCCGGAATTAAGTAAGTCAAAGCGAACCCCAGCACTGTGATTAGCCAGAGGACCGGTATAGTCACCAGGACCCGTCGGATCAAATACCACACCAGGGGCATGGGCTCCACTGCTCATCTCAAGGACTTGGAGTTCGCACAGCTGGCCTTAATCTCATCAATCATCTTAGGACTTACGCAGTTCGTTTCCCATGGGGGCTTTGGGGGCGGAGCGG
>JAUQQB010000052.1 GCA_030550075.1 Chloroflexota bacterium
CCCCTCCTCGCGGCCCAAAGGGCCGCGAGGAGGGGTTCCCTCAATTTCCCCCAAACCCATTCGGAGCACGACCCATGGCGCACCACACCCTGCTCATGATTCCCGGTCCGGTGGAAGTGGACCCCGAGGTCCTGGAGGCGATGGCCCGCCCGCCGCTCAGCCACATGTCCACCGCCTTTGCCGCCCTGATGCAGGAAGCCCTTACAGGCCTCAAGGATGTCTTCAATGCGCCGGATGGCCAGCCCTTCCTGGTCGCGGGGTCTGGGACCCTGGCGATGGAGATGGCCCTGGCTAACCTGGTCGAGCCCGGCGATCGTGTGGTGGTGGTGGACACCGGCTATTTCGCCGCGCGGATGGCGGAGCTGGCCGAATGGCTGGAGGCCCAGGTGGTCCGGGTAACCGCTGAGCCCGGAGCGCTCCCGGATGATGCCCAGGTTGAAGCAGCGCTCCGGGATGGGGCCAAAGTCCTTACGATCACCCACGTCGACACCTCCACTGGAGTGGTGGCGCCGGTGGAGCGCTGGGCTGCCCTGGCCCACCGTTACGGTGCTCTGGTCGTCGTGGATGGGGTTTGCGCTGTGGGAGGCCAGCGCTTTCACCAGACCGCCTGGGACGTCGATGTGGCGCTCACGGGATCCCAGAAAGCACTGGCGGTGCCGCCAGGCCTGGCGATCGTGATGGCCCGCCCGGCTGCGCTGGAGGCCTACCGCCGTCGGCGGACCCGCACCCGCTCTTACTACGTGGACTGGGGGAAGTGGCTTCCGGTGATGGAAGCCTATCAGGCCGGGCGGCCCGCTTACTTCGCGACGCCGGCCGTGAACCTGGTCGCGGCGATGGTCGCTTCTCTTCGCCGGATCCGGGCCGAAGGGATGGAAGCCCGATGGGCCCGCCATGAGCGGATCGCGCGCTCCTTCCGGGCCGGGCTCCGGGCGATGGAGCTGGAGCTCGTGCCTCGGGACCCTGCCTGGACGGCCGTCACCCTGAGCGTGATTTATTACCCGAACGGGATCGATGATCGACTGCTACGGGAGCTTGAGACGGCAGGGGTGACGGTCGCGGGCGCCATCCACCCGGCGCTGCGCGGCCGCTCCTTCCGGGTCGGCCATATGGGAGAGATTGGCCTGCCCGCTCTCCTCCAGACCCTCAGCGCGATCGAGATCGCCCTGCGCCGTCTGGGCCATGCGATCTCTCCCGGCGCAGGGGTTGCCGCCGCCCAGGCAGAATGGGCGCGCGAAGTGTGAAACGAAGCGGGGGCGGCAACGAAGCCGCCCCCGCTTTCCAACACCCGTCCTCTCAAGGACTAACCAGCGGGCCGATCATCCGAGGAAACCATGAAAGGCCTCTGGCCTCCGGCTGAACACCACGTGGGATCCTGGGGCCATCTCTTTATGGCGCGTTAGAGGTCGGAACAAGGAGACAAAGATTCCGTGCTCGGCCCCGGGAACTCCCGTGGCCAGCGGTTGGCCCAGGGGATCGAAAACGGCGGATGCGACGCCCGCTGCCTCGCCGGGCGGAGCGACCAGGGCCACGAACACCCGGTTCTCGTCCGCTCGGGCACGGGCCAGAGTGTGAAGATCGGGCCCCGCGGCCGATACCCACCACACCAGGAGCTCGGCCCCTCGCAACATCGCGCCGCGGGCAACCTCCGGCGCCCATCCCTCTGATTCTGAAAGCACCCCAATCGTTCCTCCGCTGATTGAATAAACCGGAGATCCCTTCTGTCCGCTCCCACGATAGACGCCGATCCGCCGCCCGCTGTCCAGGAGATGAAGCGCCACCCGTGCTGGGCCCTTTTCCCTCTCTTCAAGAAGTGGAACAACCAGCCCGCACTGCCATCGAGCGCTGAGAGCCTCCAGGGCTTCCAGGGCCGAATCGGGGCCTGGGGGAGGCCCGGACACGACCAGTAAAGAAGCCCCCTGGCGGATCAGAGTCTCCCCCAGCGCTTCGATACGCTGCATCCAATCCGCTGTCGTGGAGTAAGCCCCCATCTGAAGCAGGCCGACCCGGAGGTAGAGGGCATCCGGAGGGATGGGCTTGCGGAGCTCTCGGGCCACTGGTAGTTCTTCAACGGAAGCCATCAGCAAAGGGTCCGACTCCGCCGGCCGCACCCGCGGGCCAGGGGCTGTTCCCAGGTCGATCTCCGCCAATACGATCTCCTCGCGATCCGGACTTCCCATCGCTCGATATTGCCCATCCGGGGCGATGACCCCACTGCGACCGCAATAGAGGATGGTGCCGGCCTCCATCCCCACTTTGTTGGCCACCGCGATCCACACCCCGTTCTCCATCGCCCGCGCCGGGAGCATATAAAGCACCTGAGGATTGGTGCGGGCCCTCGGGTCACCGATGGAGGTCACCAGGGCGGTAGCGTCCAGGATCAGCCGGGCTCCCTGTAAAGCCAAGGCCCGGGGGATCTCCGGCATCCGCCCATCGGCGCAGATCATGAGCCCCACGCGTCCAAAGGGGAGATCGAAAATCGGGAGATCGGACCCCGGCTCGAACCATTCGCGATCGAAGTGCCACAGGAAGATCTTATCGTAAAGGCCCAGGACCTCCCCCTCCGGGCTGAGGAAGGCGATGGAATTGCACAACCGCCCGGAGGATATCGGCCGGGCCAGGCCGACCGCGATATGGGCCCGATGCTGACGAGCTTTCTCCCCAAACAGTCGGAGGACGTCCTCCGTCGAGCGTGGCTCGGATCGCCGGTAGGTTTCCAGGGAATGCAGGTAATACGCCGGATACGTGCACTCGGGAAGCAGGATGATCGCCGGCCGATAGCGGCCGGCCTCATCCACCCGATCGAGGGCCCGCTCCAGAGCCTCTTCTGCATGGTCCAGATCCATTGCTTCCAGCTGCACACACGCGACTCCAATGCGGTTCATCGCGCGGTCCCCTCTTCGCGCTCCAGCTCCGCAAGAATCTCTTCCGCCCGGCGAGGCTTCCACCAAGGAGAATATCCTAGATCCTCCGCAATCACCGTGGCTGCATTATAGCCCGGTTGTCCAGTGAAGCTCCCACCCGGGAAGGTCTCTGATCCGCACAGGTAAAGGCCCTCAATAGGAGTGCCATAGTGACTGAGGGCAGGATGCGGCCGCCGAGCCCAGAAGTTTTCTGGATGATAGGAGCCATGATGGCGATCTCCCCATACCATGCGGGGGATCCATTGTTCCGTGTCCATCGGGGTATGGACAGCGAAAGCCAGGATTCGGTCAGGCAAATCAGGGACATAGTCAGTCCATCGCTCCAGGATCCGCCAAGCGTATGCTTCGGCAGATGTATCATCCCCTCTGCGAGCAACAGCCTGCGGTCCAGTGGGCACAAATTGCCACGCAAAAGCGGTTGCACAGCCCGGCGGGGCTTGAGTGGGATCGAAGCGAGTCGGGATCCCAATATGCAGACGCGGCGGCTCCGGCCACTCTCTCTTCCGAATCTGACGCATGCAATGCTCGAGATCTTGGCTGCTCTCATAGCCTACAAAGTGGTTGAGGGCGCAATTCAATGGATCATCCGGGTTGGTTCCTCGATAGCACGGGGGCGCGGTAAGGGCTAGATGCACCCCGAACAGGGCTTCCTCATTCCACCGATAACCTGCCAGCGCCTCTCGTAATGAAGGATCCAGGTGAGAGGGCTCCACCAAGCGGCCGAGGGTTATTGGGGATGGAAGGCTGGAACAGACGAACCGGCGGGTCCGAAGGCGCCGGCCATCCTGCAACACTACCCCTGTAGCCCGCCCGTTCTCCACGAGGATCCGCTCCACCGGAGCACGAGTGAGAATCCGTCCGCCATGCGCGTAGAGGGCGGCGGCCAAGGCGCGGGCAGCCATGGCGGAACCACCTTGAATCAAGGACCCGGTGTGCGAAACTAGCAAAGCGTGAACCACGATGTAACCAGTCCCGGGCACATCGAGAACAGGGAGATATCCACGGACAGCCACATTACAAAGGACAAGGGCCCGAACGGCCTCGTGGACGAAGAGCTCCCGCACCACATCCAAGGCGGAAGGACGCCACCACCGAAGGAGACGGCGGCCCAAAGGGCTGCGCTCCAACCGCTCCATGAGCGCTTCCTCTGGGAGCGGAGGAGAGAATCGGAGAGGATCCAGGACGCGAGCAGATAGCTCGCTGAACTCGGCATGAATTCGAGCATAGGTATCCGCATCTTTTGGGTTGACCCGACGAATGACTTCGAGGCTTCGTTCCAGCGAATGGAACGTCACCAGCCCGCCTCCGTCCTGAAAGGGGATAGCGTTTTGCGCTTCGGGGGTCAGAATCTTCATGCCGTAACGATCAAGCTCCAGGTCGCGCCAGATCCGATAGTTAGGGGACCATCGGACAAAGAAGACATGAAGGTTGTGCTGGAAAAGGGGAAGGGTGATCTCCGCAGTGCACAAGCCGCCACCGATCGACTCCTGAGCCTCCAGCACTAACACACGGGCCCCCGCGCGAGCCAAGTAGTTAGCGGCAACCAAGGCATTATGACCGCTACCGATGAAGATCCCATCCACCTCATCCATCCCAGCCGAGCCCATCCATACCATCGCTGCTTCCTCAACAACAGAGCAAGGCGATACAGGATCCGCGCCCGCTCCCGTGGATCGCAGCGGGACCAGCGGCCATCCCGGAAGGCCTCCGCGGCCGCCTGCACGGCCCTCTCTCCATCCTCGGGCCCGCCGTCCGCGACCTCAGCCAGGTTCTCACCCGTGGCCGGGTTCTCAACCAGGAAATACCGGCCAGTGGCCGGTGGGACCTCCCGGCCGCCAATGAGATGGTCATATCGCGGCCGGATCCGAATTTCCAGCCGGGATACGGAAGAGACGAAGGGCGTTCCGACCACGGATCGCCTCCTGTGGAGAATCCCCGCCCCCCAGCGTATTCAGGTGTTCTAAGAACCGCACGTCTGCCATATCAAAGGGAAGATCTGTCCCAACCATCACCCGCTCGCCCCCTACCAACTCGATCAGGAAGTGCAATGGCAGATCGGCGTGGACTACAGTGTCAAAGTAGAATCGATCTAGATAAGCTGAGGGAGGCTGCTGAATGTGTCGACGGGCCTCCGGGCGAACCCGGAACCCGTGATCCAGACGGCCAATTTGATACGGCAGGAAGCCACCCCCATGCACCAGCAGGAGCCGTACCCGAGGATGGCGGTCCAGGAACCCCGAGAGGATCAGTCGCGCTACCGCAACGCTGGTGTCCAGCGGGTTTCCAATCAGATTGACCAGGTAGAAATCGGACAGGCCCGGGCGTGGGCCAACATAGTAAGGGTGAAGCATCACCGGAACCTCCAGCGCTTCCACCGCATGCCAGAAAGGCTCAAAGCGCTCATCCTCCAGCGGGATCCCTTCCACCGATGTGCCGATAATCGCTCCCTTTAATCCCAGCTCCAGGACGGCATATCGGAGTTCCTCTGCCGCTACCTCCGAGTTCCGCATCGGCACCGTCGCTAAGCCGTAAAGCCGTCCCCCGGAGCGACGGGTGATATGGGCCAATGCCTCATTGGCCGAGCGGCAGAACGTTGCCCCCGCCCGAGGATCCACCCAGTAGAAGAACAACGGAGGAGCGATGGAGAGCACTGTTATATCGATCCCCAGGTGATCCATCTGCCGCAGCTTGGCCTCCAGATCCCAGAACTCGGGATCTAGCCGATACGAGTATCCCTGAGGATGGAAAACCCATTCTTCTCCGTCGACCCGGCGCACCTCTACTCCATCCAGGGCGCATCCACGGCGGGCTGTTTCCATGAAATCGGTTGGGATGAAATGGGCATGCACATCGACCACCATCATCCATCGTGCTCCAGCACAATTTTGAGGGCGCTACCCTCCGAGGTGGTGAGCAGGTTCAAAGCGGCGAGGAGCTCGCTCAACCTCATCCGATGGGTGACCAGGGGTTCAACCCGAACCAAGCCCCGCCTCACGAGATCGATGGCCACCACATAGTCCTCCCCCTTGGCCGCCCGAGCATTAAGAATTTTCAGCTCCTTGAAATACCATTGATAGAACGGTATGGATCCCTCTCGGGCCGTGATGGTGCCGAAGACCAAGATCTGGCCAGCAATCCGGACCAGCTCCACCGCCTGGGCGAAGGTGGGGACGCTCCCTACCGACTCAATGACCAGATCCGCTCCGCGCCCGCCTGTGGCCTCCTGCACGCCATGAACGGCCCCCTCAGGGGAGAAGACGAGGTCTGCTCCCAGCTCCCGGGCCAGCTCCCGCTTCCAGGCGCTCCGGGTGACGCCGATCACGAGGGAAGCTCCTCGCGCCTTTGCCAGCTGCACATGGAGCAACCCGGTCACTCCTAACCCTAAGACCACCACGGAGGTCCCTGGAAAGATGGAGGCCAGCCGCTGGGCATGCAGGCAGGTTGAGAGGACCTGGATCACCGGGGCCGCGTAATCGGGAACGTTGTCCGGCAGAAGGTAGACGTTCCGCCGGGGGGCAACGACGAATTCTGCAAACCCCCCATCCATATCCCGCCCTAACAACCGCCCGTTGGAGCAGAGATGGGTCCTCCCAGCCAAGCAATGGAAGCACAAGCCACAGAAGGTGACCGGGTCGATAATCACCCGCGCCCCCAGTGGGAACCTCCCGGCCGGATCCTCCACTACCTGACCAATCATTTCGTGACCCATCACCCGGGGATACTGGACCGGGATCGCACCGGTGAAGATCTTTTGATCGGTTCCGCAAATGCCGCTGTGGGTGACTCGAATCAGGACCTCAGAGGACCCCGGCTGCGGGCGGGGGATCTCGGCCAGCGTCAGGGATCGCGGCCCATGCAACACCATGGCTTGCATCGTCTCCCTCCTATGCAGCGGCTTCCAGATAGGGCATCCAAGTTGGCACTCCTTCGGAGCGGCGGATGAAGCGCGCCGCCTTTAGCAACAGGGACTGGTTGGCACCATCGGAATGCAGGAAGGTCGCCGCATCCCGCAACAGCTTCTCCATCCCCGTTTTCATATCTCGCATGAAGGCATATCCACCGTGCAACTCGAATGCGGTGGTGACCACCTTCCAAGCCACTTGAGAGGCAAGCACTTTGGGCAACGCACCCAGTGTTGGATCCCATGCCTCCGCGTGATCCGCTGCCCAAGCCGCCTGGTAGACGTAAGCCCGGGCCGCGTCCAGCCACATTTTCATCTCCGCCAAGGTGGCAGCGATCAGATCATGTTCGAGGAGCGATCGCCCGCCCTGAACTCGGGTCCGGGTCCATTGAAGCGTCCGCTGATAAGCCTCCTCTGCCACTCCGAGGACACTAGCGGCCGCATAAGCGTTGCTGGCCGGGAAGAAACGGGCCAGCACCTCAAAGCCTCCATCCACTTCGCCCAGCACGTTTTCATCCGGAACAAAGCACTCCTGAAAGATAAGCTCGGCATTGTTGGTCAGACGCTCGCCCAGCTTGTCATGCACCCGGCCGATGGTGAATCCCGGAGCGCCTTGCTCCACTAAGAAGCAGGTGCTCCCTTCCACCAAGCTAACCCCGAGCCGGGTCTGGGCGAAGATCAGATACAACCGGGCCCGGTTTCCATTGGAGATGAAGTGCTTTCGGCCATTGAGGATCCAGCCGCCTCGCGCACGGACAGCATTGGTCTGAAAGGGGGCCTCCGGATGATCGTAAGGGATGATGTAATTCGAAGATGTCTCCGGCTCGGTGATTCCGATGGCCAGGAGAAAGCGGGGATCCTCTTTGAAGCGAGGAAGAAAGCGCTCCTTCTGGGCTGGAGTAGCCGCCTTTTGCAGGGCCTGGATGATCTTCAGGGTCTGGGCGAACACCACCGCTATCCCCAGATCACCACGAGCCAGCTCCTCGATCGCCATCGCCGTGGTGAGGGTGTCTGCTCCCGCTCCCCCATATGCGGGCTCCAGGGTCAGCGTCCGCAGACCAAAGGCATCCCCTTGCTCCACAAGCTCCCACGAGAAACAATCCGCTGGATCCATCCGCCGATCCAGCTCCTCGGCCTGGGGACGCACCACTTCCTCAGCAAATCGTCGAGCCGCCTCCAGGAGCTCCTTCCGGCGTTTCGCTTCCATGGCCCCTCCTCTGCCATATGAGAGCTGAGGCACTCCGTGTTCCGTTATCAGACAGGAACTCGCTCCGGCCCAAGGATCTCTTCGACGATCTCCCGGAACTCTGCCTCGCTGAGCAGCCGCTTGGTCCGAAGGGAGTGGGCCTTGACAGCCATCAGGATGCGAGTGACCTCCTCTTCTGTAGCCTGCACCCCCAGTCGCTCCAGCCACATCTTTACGGAATCCAGGCCGCTCCCCTTGCCCAACACAACCTCTACAGGCCGCTGGCCTACCACCTCCCAGCGATAGGGGAAAAGCTCCGTCACCTTCTCGTAGCCGCAGTTGCGGAACCAGGAGGCGATGATCCCCGACTCGATCTGGAAGAGCCCATCTCCAACCACAGGCTTGTTCGTGGGGAACGACTGCCCGGAGAGCTGCTGGACCAATTTGGCCACCTCATAGAGCTTGGAGTAGTTGAGGCCCAGGTCGATCCCATAGAGGGCCAGGAGGGCCATCACCGTCTCCTCCATCGGCGTGTTCCCCGCCCGCTCCCCCAGGCCCAGCACGGTGGTGTGCATAACCTCCACACCATTGGCCAGGGCGATCAGCGTGTTGGCTACCCCCAGCCCGAAATCCATATGGAAGTGGGCTTCCAGACGGACATTCACCCGCTCTTTTACGTTACGGACAAAATACGTCATCGCGTGGGGAGAACAGACCCCAAAGGTATCCACCAGCACCAGAGCATCCATATGGCCATGGGCGGCCACCTGAGTGATGAGATCCAGGACCCAGCTGATGTCCGCGCGGGTGAAATCAATGGGGAAGAAAACCACCTCTAAGCCCTGCTGATGAGCGTAGGCGGTAGCCTCAATGGAGAGATCGATCGCCTTCTGGAGCGGCCAACGGTAAGCATGTTGAATGAGGTGAGCACTGGAGGGGATCTCCACCACCACGCCCGAAACCCCGCAGTCGACTGCCCGCCTGATGTCCTCCACCATGCAGCGGGAGAAAGCATAGATCCTGGGCCCCAGATTGCGCTTCACGATCTCGACGATGGCCTCGGCGTCGCTCGGGGAGACAGCAGGCATCCCCGCTTCGATGCGATGAACCCCCAGTTCGGCCAGGGCCTCGGCGATGCGAACTTTGTCCTCTTTTGTGAAGATCACACCGGCCTGCTGCTCACCATCCCGCAGGGTCACGTCATGGATCTGGATGCGTGATGGGAAGTGGAGTTGCGACCGAACCTCATCGACATAATTCCAGGGGCTGACGAACCAGCGATCGGTCTGCCAGGGTTGAGGGTTACTCATTGCGATGACCTCCCAGCTTAGGCATAGGAGATGTTCAGCACTTCCGGGTTCACCGGGTTACGCGGTCTCTGGCCCTGAAGCACCCGGACCACTTCCTCAGCGGCCCTGATCTGAAGCTCAACCAGGGCCTCCTCGGAATAGAAAGCGATGTGAGGGGTGACAATCACATCCCCCCGGCGCATAAGAGGGGAATCAGCGGAGGGCGGCTCTCGTTCCAGCACATCCAGGGCCGCCCCCGCTAGCTGCCCTGCATCCAACGCCCGAAGTAAAGCTCCCTCGTCCACAATGGGACCCCGTGCGGTGTTGATCAGGAAGGCACCAAGCTTCACTTTCTGGAAAGTCTCATCGTTGAACATGTGGCGGGTTTCCGGTGTCAGCGGGACATGAATGGAGATAAAATCCGAGCGCTGAAGCAGCTCGTCCAGGCCGACCGGGTGTGCGCCTTGGGTCTTGATAAACTCCGGGGAAAGATAGGGATCGAACGCCAGCACCTCCAGGCCCAGAGCCTGAGCCTTCTGGGCAAGCGCCCGAGCGATCTTCCCAAACCCTACCAAGCCCAGCACGCGGCCTCGCAAGCGGTGGATTGGGGTTACGGCATTCACGCTCCACATCCCGGCCCGCACCGATTGATCCGCCGGGAACAGGCGGCGGGCGAGAGCAAGCAACAGGGCCAGCGCGTGATCTGAGACCTCATCGACACAGTAATCCGGGACATTGGTCACCACGATGCCGGCCCGGGTGGCCGCCTCCACATCCACGTTGTCTACCCCGATTCCGAAGCGGGCAATAATCCGGCAACGCGATAGCTGCTGGATGAGCTCAGCTCCGATCGGCATATAAGTGACCATCAGGGCATCCGCCTCCCGAGCCAAGGCAGACATCCGAACAGGGTCCGACGCCTCAGCCAGGCGGAGCTCCGCCCCGATGGAGGCAAGCACCTCCCGAGCCGGCTCCAGGGTAGGGAACACCGAATCTGTTACCACCACCAGCGGGCCCATCAACGCCCTCCAACTGCCTCTTCCATATGTTCCATCAACGTGAAGACCACAGGTCCTTCTTTCGTAACCAGCATGTTCTCCTCTAGTCGGACGGTCTGTCGCAGGCCGGGTTTCCCACCATAAGTCTCAATAGCGAAATACATATTTTCCTTGATCTCGGCCGGATACTTGAGGGAATAGGCGCGGGAGATCCACATGCCCTCATAGAGCGAGAGGCCAATACTGTGGGCGAACTGCTGGAGCGTCACCGTGCCGTATTTGTCGTCATCGTATTCGGGGAAGCAGGCAGCGACATCCGCGGTGGTGTTACCAGGGCGCAGCTTGTCAAGAGCCGCATACATCGAATCATAGACCTCACGATAGAGGTCAATCTCTTCCTGAGTCATTTTGGCAGCGCACTTGAAGCAGCGGACGAAGTCAACGAAGTAGCCGCCTAGCCCAACGGCATTGATGTCCACAATCACCAGATCGCCTTGTTGAATCATCTTGTCCGTGGCCCAGCGGCGATAGGGGCTCGTGTTTCCGCCTGAGGCGACAATGATGTCATAGATCACCTCACATCCCATGGAGAGCATGAACTCGTGAACCTTCGCCTCGATGTCCCGCTCCCGCACCCCCGGCTTAAGCCACTCGTATTTGATCTTCCACATCGCGGCGCTGCCGATGGAAGCAGCGATCTTCAGCAATTCGATCTCATCCCGGGTCTTGACCACGCGGGCGGCGGACATGGCGGGCCAGCCGTTGACGACCTTCAAGCCCCGCTCTTGAAAGGCCTCCAGAGCCGCCATATCCACATTGTCGATCCCGATGCGCTCATTACGGACCCCATGCTCCTCCAGCACCTCGATAATACTGTCCACCATGCGGCGAGCCATATAGGGAATTGCCCCTTCGGCCCACTGCCAAGTGATGGCCGGCCGGATCCGTCCCTCCAGCCACGGGAGATCGAGTCTGGCGCATTCCAGATCCGAGCCTGCTGTCTCGAAGAGAATCGGTAGGGCCCCATTAGGCACAACCGCATAGCGGATGTTAATGTTGTATTTCCAATTCCCCTGGAAGGAGCCCGTGACATAGCGGACATTGGGACCGGCGAAAAGAACCAGGGCACCAAGATCATGTTTATCCATCTGCTCCCAGACCCGCTGGAGGCGCTCCCGGCGCAAGCGTTCGAAATCCACACGATACTGCCAGTCGGTAGCCGTGATGCTGTATAGACGCCGCGGGTCCCA
>JAUQQB010000553.1 GCA_030550075.1 Chloroflexota bacterium
GGCGCCGAAGGCGCCCCGCTCCGCCCCCAAAAAGGATTTTTCTCCCCCCTCCCCACGGCCCAAAGGGCCGTGGGGAGGGGGGAGAAAGGGGGGTGGGGCCATTCCGTCCCACCTTTAGAGCTTTCAAGTGCGTAACTCCTACCATACCGAAGAGGGAGACCGCCGGAGAGCCATGTTCGTTCCATCAGGAGGGAACCGATGGATTTGCGCGCGCTGGAGGAGGCGATGGAGCAGTTCGTGATGGCGAAGGGTTGGTATGACGCGGACTCGCCGCGGCCGCAGACCCCTCGCAATCTGGCGATCTCCCTGGTCCTGGAAGCGGCGGAGGTGCTGGAGCTCTTCCAGTGGAAAGAAGCTGCGGACCGTGAGGCGCTGGCCGAGGAACTGGCGGATGTGATGCTCTATCTGTTACAGCTGGCCCGTCTGCATGGCATCGACATGGGCGAGGCGGTGATGGCGAAACTGGCCCGAAATTACCGGCGGGAGTGGCCATGAGCGATGGACGCCGGCTCCGCATCCTGGCGGTCTCTGATCAGGTGGTCGAGGCATTATACACGCCTCAGGCCCGCGAATGGCTTCCCCCTATTCATCTGATCCTCTCATGCGGAGACCTGCCCTACGGATATCTGGAATTCCTGATGGAGCTCTTCAATGCCCCGCTGTTCTATGTTCATGGAAATCACGACCGCCCGGAGCTCCTCTCCGACGGGCGGGTTCGCTATGCGCCGGAGGGCGGACAGAATCTGGATGGGACGGTGGTGTGGGAGCAGGGCCTGTTGCTGAGCGGGCTGGAGGGCTCCCGGCGATATCACCCGGAGGGATGTTATCAATACACAGAAGAAGAGATGTGGCTTCGGGCCTTCCGGCTGGTTCCACGGCTGCTGTGGAACCGACAGCGCTATGGACGGGCGGTCGATCTGTTTATCACCCACGCACCGCCGCGATCTATCGGCGATGGGCCGGATCCGGCTCATCAGGGTTTCTCGGCTTTCCGGTGGTTGATCCGCCGTTTTCGCCCGCGTTATTTCTTACATGGACATCTGCACCTTCACGGGCGCCGCTCGATTATCCCGGTTGGCCCGACGCTGGTGATCAATGTGTTTCCTTATTACGTGCTGGAGATTGAGGTGAGCGATGTGGGAAACGATGAACGGAAACGAGCCGGTGGCCGCGGAGGTCGTCGCTCAGTATCGACGAGCCCGCTTCCGGGCGATGTTGCGGAATCTCATCGCCCGCCTGACCGGGCGTTCGAACCGGCTGCTGGCCTTCGATGAGGTAAAAGAGAAGCTGAACCTGCGCGGATCCGTGTATCGGGGCGTTCGGCGGGTCCCACTGGATCATATCATCGGTAGCGTGAACCGATACCAGGACTTCGACCGGGCCTTCCTGCCGATCCGCCGCCACATGGCCGATCGCTGGATCGCCGTCGGCACCGTCCTTTTCCAGGATGCCAGCCTCCCGCCGGTTCGGCTTTATCAGGTTGGGGATGCTTACTTCGTCCTGGATGGCCATCACCGGATCTCAGTGGCCCGGGCGCTGGGATGGCAGGAGATCGAGGCCGAGGTGATCGAGGTCCGAAGCCGGGTGCCGGTGGGGCCGGATCTTCAGGCAGAGGATCTGGAGATTCTTCACGAATATGAGGAATTCCTGGAGCGGACCCGCCTGGATCTCCTGCGCCCGGAGGCGGATATCCGCTTTACCATCGCGGGAGGATACCAGCGCTTGCTCGAGCATATCGCTGTGCATCGCTATTTTATGGGCCTCGAGCAGGGCCGCGAGATCTCAGAGGACGAAGCGGTGGTTCACTGGTATGATACGGTCTATCTGCCGGTGGTGGAAATCATTCGCGAGCATGGCCTGCTGGGGGATTTTCCGGGTCGAACCGAGGCGGATCTCTATCTCTGGATTATGGACCATCTGTATTACCTCCGGGAGATTTACGGTCCGGAGGTGGCTCCGGAGACAGCGGCCCTGGATTACGCCGAGCAGTTCGCCGAACATCCCATCCGGCGTCTGGTGAACGAGCTTCGCCGGGTGGTAGAAGGGATGGGCGCTCTCTCACCGATGGAAACGGAGCCGAAGACTTGAAAAGGGGTAACTATTCAGCCGTTCTCCAGCATTGTCTATACGGATAGAGGCGGTTTCCTCCTGGGGGCTTTTG
>JAUQQB010000554.1 GCA_030550075.1 Chloroflexota bacterium
CCACGTGGGAGGATGCCGAGATCCTGCTTCGAGTGCTGGCTCGCAGTGCCACCGGCCAGGCCCTTACCGCCTACACCTCCTTCCTGACCGGCCCCCGCCGCCGGGAAGAACCGGACGGCCCGGAAGAACTTCATGTCGTGCTGGTGGATAACGGCCGCTCCCGCTGGCTGGGAACGCCCATGGAGGAAGCCCTGTATTGCATTCGGTGCGGCGCCTGCCTGAATGTATGCCCGGTCTATCAGGCGATCGGGGGGCATGCCTATGGCAGCGTGTACCCCGGCCCAATCGGCTCCGTGGTGACGCCCATGCTGGGGGATGGAAATGGCGCGGAGCTCGCTTATGCCAGTAGCCTGTGCGGAGCCTGCCAGGATATCTGCCCGGTGCGCATCGCCATCCCTGATCTCCTGGTCCGCTGGCGACAGATGCGGGCAGGAGATCTGCTCCCGGCCTGGGAACGTCTGGGGCTATGGCTTTACGCATGGGCCGCCCGCCGCCCTCGCCTGTGGGCGCGCGCGGGTCGATGGGCGATGAGCTTCCTGCGCCGCCTGGGGCGGGAAGGGTGGCTAACCCGGGGTGTGGGGCCATTGCAGGCCTGGACAGCGATCCGGGATTTCCCGGTTCCGAAACGATCTGCGTTCCGGGATTGGTGGGTGTCTCGTTCAGGAGGCCTCTGATGACGAATCCGGTGCTGGAACGCGTGCGACGTCAGGTCACCCGTCGACCCATCCTTGTCGAGGCAGAGCCAGCGCTGCCATTTGATGCGCCACCTGGAAGCGAGGCCGCGATCGAGCGGCTATGGGTCTCCTGGGCGGAGGTCGGAGTGGAGGCGTTTCGATGCGCGGGCGAAGTGGAAGCCACCCGGGGAATCGTTGCACAATTGCGGGAACGGAAAATCCGTCATGTCCTGGTGGACGCTCGAACAGCCCGCGCCTATCCGGGTCTGATCGCGGCTCTGGAGGATGCGGGCCTCGCGGTGATGAGCGGAAGCCTTTCCCGCGAGGAAGGACCGCGATATCTCGGGTTGGGGCGCTGGGCTGCTGCGGAAGCAGGGATCACGGATGCCATCGCCGCTTTCGCCGACACCGGGACGATCTGGGTGGCCGGAGGGCAGGGGGGGATGCGGTGCGCTTCCCTGTTGCCCCCCGTGCATATCGCGCTGATCCGGCGCGCCCAGGTATATCCCTGCCTGGCCGCGTGGTTGCGGGAGGCCCGGGCCTCGGGGACGTTGATGGAATGGGTTGAGGAAAGCAGCGCCATGATCGCCATCACCGGCCCCAGCCGGACCTCCGATATCGAGAAGACGTTGACTCTGGGCGTGCACGGCCCGAAGGAAGTGCTTGCCTTTCTGATCGAGGAGGCCGGATGAGCTCAACGGTCCAGCTGTTCGTCACCTGTCTGGTGGATTGGTTGCGCCCGGAGATCGGCATCGCGACGGTATGGTTGCTGGAGCGGATGGGGATCACCGTGCGCTTTCCGGAAGCTCAGACCTGCTGCGGGCAGCCCGCTTTCAATGTCGGTCGATGGAAGGAAGCGCGGGCGATGGCGGAGCACTGGGTGCGGACGTTCGACCCGGAGCTTCCGGTCGTGGCCCCCTCCGGCTCATGCGTGGCGATGGTCCGCCATGGCTACCGGGCGCTCCTGGAAGGGCATCCTCTCTATGATCGCTGGAAGGCGCTGGCCGGACAAACCTATGAGCTCAGCCAGTATCTGGTGGAGGTGCTGGGAATCACGGATCTGGGGCTTCGGCGCGAGGAAATTGTGACCTATCATCCCTCATGCCATCTCCTGCGGATGCTGGGGATCCGGGAGGCGCCGGAGCGCCTTATCCGGGCTACCGGCGCGGTGTATCGCCCATTGCCGGAGGGGGAGACCTGTTGTGGGTTCGGGGGGCTGTTCTCGGTGCACTTCGAGGAAATCTCCGGCGCGATGCTTCAGCGGAAAATTCAGGCCATCCGATCCACCGAAGCGCAGATCGTTCTGGGATGCGACTGGAGCTGCCTGATGCACATCGGCGGGGGGTTGCACCGCCAGGGGCTCCCGATCCGCGCCATGCACCTGGCGGAGTGGCTGGCAGAGGGCGCTTCACCTTAGGTAGGAGTTACGCGGTTGGTTTTCTCCTGGGGGTTTTGGGGGGAGTCGCGCGCCGAAGGCGC
>JAUQQB010000555.1 GCA_030550075.1 Chloroflexota bacterium
CCCCCCCGGCCCGGGGGGAGGGGGGAGAAAGGGGGGTGGGGCCATTCCGTCCCACCTTTAGAGCTTTCAACTGCGTAACTCCTATTTTTAATTTAGGGGTTTCGGGGGTCGGGGCCGTCCTTTTGCACCTTGCCAGGAACCTGAACGAGCACCACTGGTTCATAAGGGGGATGACCCATGATCATTGAACGCGTGGAGCTCCGAGTGATCCGAATGCAATTGAAGGAGCCCTTCGAGACCTCCTTCGGGCGGGAGCATGATCGGGAGGCCATCCTGGTGACCGTATACGCGGATGGCCTGGAAGGATGGGGCGAGGTGGTGGCCTCGCGGGATTTCGGATATTCCTATGAAACAATCGAAACGGCATGGCACGTGCTGCGGACGTTCCTCATCCCGGCCGTGCTGGGGCAGGAAATCCCGGATGTCGAAACGGTGGCCCGGATCGGGGAACGGCTCCGGGGGCACCCGATGGCCCGGGCGGGCCTGGAGGCGGCGTTCTGGGACCTCTTCGCCCGGCGCGCCGGCCTCTCCCTGGCCCGCTACCTGGGTGGGGTCCGCGAACGGGTTCCGGTGGGCGTGAGCATCGGGCTTCAGCCAACCGATGAGATCCTCCTGGAGAAAATCCGGGGCTATCTGGAGGAAGGCTATCAGCGGATCAAGGTGAAGATCAAGCCGGGCCGGGATGTGGAGATGATCGCGGCGATCCGTCGGATGTTTCCTGAGATCCCCCTGATGGCGGATGCAAACTCGGCCTACCGCCTGGAGGATGCAGATCGCCTGGCCGCCCTGGACGAGTTCCGGCTGATGATGATCGAGCAACCGTTTCACTGGGATGATCTCTATGAGCACTCGCTCCTCCAGGCCCGCCTGCGGACGCCCATCTGTCTGGATGAAAGCATTCACACCGCCCGGCACGCCCGGGCGGCCCTGGAGATGGGCGCCTGCCGGATCATCAACATCAAACCCGGCCGGGTCGGCGGGCTGTTGGAGGCCAAACGCATTCACGATCTGTGCCATGCGCGGGGGGTCCCGGTATGGTGCGGCGGGATGTTAGAGACCGGCATCGGGCGGGCGGCCAACGTGGCCCTGGCCTCCCTTCCCGGCTTCACCCTCCCAGGGGATCTCTCCGCCAGCGATCGCTATTACCACGAAGATCTGATTGATCCTCCGTTTGTTCTGAACCCGGATGGAACCCTGAGCGTGCCCACGGGGCCTGGCCTGGGCGTGCATGTGGATCGGCGGAAGGTGGATCGGGCAACGGTGCGGATGGAGGCTTTCCAGAGGTGAGGCGCGTTTATGGCGGTTGAGGCTAAGGCGGGAGATCTGGCATTGCTCATCGGACCAGGGGGGAAGCCCTTCCTGGTCCGGCTGGAACCGGGCGGACGTCTGCACACCCACCGGGGCGTGGTGGCCCATGAGGATTGCATCGGGCGGCCCTGGGGGACGGCCGTGCGCTCCCATCGGGGGGACGTTTTCTGGTTGCTGGAGCCTTCCATGGAGGAATTGATCCGCTACCTCCCCCGCCAGACCCAGATCCTTTATCCGAAGGATATCGGCTACATCCTTTTGAAGTTATCCGTTCGGCCCGGGCGTCTGGTGCTGGAAGCGGGGACCGGAAGCGGGGGGCTGACTCTCGCCCTGGCCCACGCGGTCTGGCCCCTGGGCCGGGTGGTGACATATGAGGTGCGGCCGGAGATGCAGGCCCTGGCCCGCCGGAACCTGGAGCGGGTGGGGCTGGCGGAGATGGTCACATGGCGGATCCGGGACATCGCGGAAGGTTTCGAGGAAACCGAGGCGGATGCCCTCTTCCTGGACCTGCCGGAACCCTGGGCGTATTTGCCTCAGGCGGCCGCGGCCCTGCGCAGCGGCGGCTTCTTTGGGGCCATCCTCCCCACGGCGAACCAGGTGATCCGGCTCCTCGAGGCCCTTCCGGCTCACGGGTTCGGATTCATTGAAACCGTTGAGATCCTCCTGCGGCCCTATCATACAGTGGGCTGGCGGTTTCGCCCGGCGGATCGAATGGTGGCCCACACGGGGTTTCTCATCTTCGCCCGACGCCTGCAGGAGGCCCCCGGGCCGGAGGCCCTTACCCTGGAATCGGAAGCCCTGAGCGGGGAGCCCCCTGCTGGATAGGTAGGAAATAGTATTA
>JAUQQB010000556.1 GCA_030550075.1 Chloroflexota bacterium
CGCTCCGCCCCCAAAAGGATTTGGGGTGGGGCCATTCCGTCCCACCTTTAGAGCTTTCAACTGCGTAACTCCTACCGATTTCAAAGAGGTGAGGGGCCATGTCCAACGAAGTTCAGACAGGCTCTGAGGCTGCCGTGAGCGCATCCCATCGCATGGTCACCCAGGTGCTGCTCCTGATGTCAGATACAGGGGGCGGCCACCGCAGTGTCTCAGAGGCCCTCGCCGAGGGCCTGCGGGCCCTCTATGGTCCAGCCGTGGAGCCTCGTATCGTGGATGCTTTCATCCAATATGCCCCCTTCCCGCTGAATCGTTCCCCCGCCTTATATCCCTATATGGTGAAGCCGGTGTTCGTTCCCTTTTACGCCCGGGCCTGGCATTTCGCCAATCATCCCCGTCGGGCACGGCAGCTGGTGTATCTCTTCTGGCCGTGGGTGCGCGAGCGGATCGCCCGGTTGTTCGCTGAGAACCCGGCGGATGTCATCGTCTCCGTCCATCCTCTGTTTAACGACGTCACCCTGCGTTACTGGATGAGGGTGTCCCGTCGAGTTCCTTTTGTGATCGTGATTTGCGATATCGGAACGATTCATGCCCTCTGGTGTGCGAACGCAGATTTGGTCATTGCACCCCATGAAGGCGCGCAACGTCGTGCCATCGCCTGCGGAGTTCCTCCGGAGCGGGTGGTGGTGACCGGCTTCCCCACCCGGTTGCGTTTCCGGGAAGTGCGAGGTGCCCCGAAAACGTTCTGGCGGGAACAGCTGGGCTGGCGGGCGAATCTCCCCACTGTTCTGGTGATGGGGGGCGGGGAGGGCATGGGGAAGGTCTTTGAGAACGCGCAGGCGGTGGCGAAATCCGGTCTTCCGGTGCAGATGGCGGTCGTGGCCGGTCGGAACGAACGACTACGACGCCGCCTGGAGGCGGTGGATTGGCCGATCCTCACGCATATCTATGGCTTTGTGCGGAACATTCCCGAGATGATGGCAGCGGCGGATCTGATCGTCACCAAGGCAGGCCCGAATACCATCGCCGAAGCCCTTGCAGTTGGCCGACCCATGATCCTCACCCACTACCTGCCCGGCCAGGAGGAGGGCAATGTCGATTATGTGGTGAACGGGGGTGCAGGGGCTTATGCCCCGGAGCCCGAGCATGTGCAGGAGGTTCTGCGGGAATGGCTGACCCGACCCGGACTGTTGGAGACCCTCTCCCAGCGCGCGGCGGCCATGGGCTATCCGGATGCGGCGCTGGATGCCGCTCGCTGGATCTGGGAGATCGCGCGTCGGGGTCCCATATCGGCTGGCGCGGTTTCCTGAACGAGGTGAAGGGATGGGCCCTATTTTGCTGATCACTGGCCGACCGGGCGTAGGCAAGACCACCCTGATCCGTCGGATCGCGGAAGGCCTGGGGAAGCGGGCGGGCGGGTTTTACACGGAGGAAATCCGGGGTCCCCATGGCCGGTTTGGCTTCCGCCTGGTGACCCTGGACGGCCAGGCGGCGGTCTTTGCGCACGTGGACTGGATCGGCCGCACCCCTTATCAGGTCGGGCGATATGGGGTGGATGTGGAGGCGCTGGACCGGCTGGGCGTGGCGGCGATCCGCGAGGCGATGACCGGGAAGGAGGTCGTGCTGGTGGATGAGATCGGGAAGATGGAGCTGTTCAGCGCGGCGTTTCGCGAGGCTCTGGAAGCGGTGGCGGCCAGCCCCCGCACCCTGATTGCCACCATCACGCGAAGCCCTCACCCCTGGGCCGACGCCTTCAAACGTCGTCCCGGGGTCGAGCTCTGGGAACTGACGCCCGCCAATCGAGAGGCGCTGCGGGTTCACGCGTGGCAATGGCTCCAGATGGTCCTCGCACCATCCCACGAATCATCCTCTGAGGGGCCTTCAAACTGGGTCTTCGGTGAGAAGTCGCTTGGCTGACACCGGTCAGGCAGGTCAGGTTGTCCTCCAGCCCTCCAGACGCCCGAACTCGAGCATAGTCCTTGAGCCAGCTCTCCGGGGCGCATTCCAGGCGAGGAACATACCGGTTCGTTCCGGGGAGATCCGAGGGTTCACTGAGGGCTCCTCTCCATTAGGGAGTTTGCCCCCGTTATTGAGACAGCCAGATTACTTGTAGAAGGCCTTCCTTTTCCAACCTCCGAATCTCAGGATCTCC
>JAUQQB010000557.1 GCA_030550075.1 Chloroflexota bacterium
TGGACCCCTTCGTCTATTCGCTGACGGCCACGGTGCGGGCCGGCCGCACGCCTGCCGAGGTGGAAGAGCGGCTGTGGGCCGAACTGGAACGGGGCGCCCGCGAGCCGATTCTGGAGGAGGAACTGCGCAAGGCGGTCCAGCAGGCCCGGGCGCAATTCGCCTACTCCAGCGAGTCGGTCACCGGACAGGCTTTCTGGCTGGGCTGGAGCGAGATTTTCGCCGACTACACCTGGTTTGAAGGGTACCTGGACCGGCTGAGCGCGGTCACCCCGGAAGACGTCCTGCGGGTCGCACAGGCCGTCCTGCGTCGCTCCAACGCCACGGTGGGGTGGTACGTGCCGCAGGGGCCAGTTTCGGAAGCGCAAACACTGGCGAACCCATAACGCAATGGAAGTCCGCCGCCGTTTTATCCTTCCCTCCTGGGTTATCCCCACCTTCGTTCTCCTGGCCCTGGGCTGGATCCCGATGAAAACTGCTCTAGATGGGCTACCCGGTGGTCATGACCATATTCTGCATCTCCTGCGAGTGGCCCAGTTGGACCATCTCTGGTCCCAGGGGATCCTCTTCAGCCGAATGGCGCCGGATATGGGGTTAGGATATGGGCTGCCGGTGTTTAATTTCTACCCGCCCCTTTCGCACTATCTCGCCCTGATTCTCGGCCATCTGGCCGGGAGCCTGACCCGGGGGTTCCAGGCAGTGGCAGGTCTGACCATTGTGCTGCGGGGCCTGGGGACCTACTTCCTGGCGCGGGACATTTTCCCGGAAGAGGCGGCACTGCTGGGAGGCGTTGCCGCGATGTACGCTCCTTATCAGGCCTATAATGCTCTCTTCCGGGGCGCCGTGCCGGAGGCGATGGGATGGGCGCTATTGCCCTGGGCCCTATGGGCCGTTGGGCGAGCCGTTCGGACGGCCAAAGGGGGATGGCTCGCGACCGGCGCCCTTCTGATCGGATTGCTGCTTTTCAATCATCATCTGACAGCCATCGTGGGCGTGGTGGTATTGGCCCTTTGTGGCCTTATGGAAGTTCTGGCTCCCTCTCCCCTGAGCCGATCCCGACGGCTGGGAAGTTTCCTGCTCCTTATGAGCCTGGGTCTGGGGGTATCGGCCTTCTCCTGGCTTCCGGCGTGGGTGGAGCGGCCCCTGGTGCAATTGGAACGAATTGTGTATGGCTTCCCTGGCGGTTACGCTGCCCATTTTCTCCCCTGGCGGGAAGCGCTGATGGCGATAGAGCCCGTTCAGCCCGATTGGATCAACCCAACCCCTCCCCGCACGCTGGGACTGGTGCCGGTTCTGGCGGGACTCCCCGCCCTGCTGGGCCTCCGGCGCTTCTCCTCCGTTCAGCGCCAGAAGGTTGCCTTTTTCGCCGTGATGCTGGTCGGCGCCCTGTTCCTGGCAACCCCCTCCTCGCAGTCTATCTGGAGCGCTTTCCCCCTTCTCCATACCTTTCAGTTCCCGTGGCGATTTCTTGGCCTGGCATCGCTAGGACTATCGGTCCTCATCGCTGCGACGGTGAGCCTCTTTGGGCCGCCGCGTCGCCAGTGGGCTGTCAGTCTCCTGATGGCGATGGGGTTGATTCTGGCCGACCTCTTCTGGCTCCATCCCCGCTACGTTCCCGGCTGGGAGCAGGTCTCCATCGGCAGCCTCCATACTTTTGAGTACGAAATGCGTGGGGCCACTACGGCCGCCGACGAGTTTCTGCCCCGCCCTGTGCGGATTCTCCCGACCGAACCCCCGCAGACGGTTTTTGACCCTGTCGCGCTGCCAGAGGGTACGACCGTCCGGGAAGAGACGACAAGTCCCCTCTCCGCCGAGGCATGGGTGGAAAGCACTGAGCCCTTCCAGATGACCGTTAACCGCTTCTATTATCCAGGCTGGCGGACCTGGGTGGACGGCCAGGAAGTGGAGGTCGCTCCTGAGGCGGAGCGAGGCCGGCTCACTTTTCCGGCCCCGGCGGGCCGTCACCACATCTCCGTTCGCTTTGGGGAGACCCCGCTGCGGCTGGCGGCGGATATACTCTCTGTTCTGTCGCTGCTGGCATTGGTGCTGGTGGCCGTTTTTACCCCCACCCCCGCTTTCCCTCCCCCGTCTACAGGGGAGGGGGCTGAGACCCCCACCCCCCCTCCCCCTCCCCCGTCGACGGGGGAGGGG
>JAUQQB010000053.1 GCA_030550075.1 Chloroflexota bacterium
GCGCCGAAGGCGCGCGACTCCCCCCCAAAACCCCCAGGAGAAAACCAACTGCGTAACTCCTAAGATGATTGAAGGGCTCTTGGGTCAGGGAGGCCGCCGAAGGCGGTTTCCCAACCCTTAACCTCCAAAGCATTCAGGAGGGGCAGGAGATGGTGTTCGCCGTCGAATTAAGAAAAGTCAGCAAGCATTTCGGCGAGGTCGAGGCCGTTCATCAGGTCAGCCTTCAGATCCGGGACGGAGAGTTTTTCTCTCTGCTGGGCCCCTCCGGTTGCGGAAAGACCACAACCCTTCGGATGATCGCCGGCTTCGAACGCCCGACGGAGGGGGAGATCTACATTAAGGG
Organism: Chloroflexota bacterium; assembly: GCA_030550075.1. Taxonomy (GTDB): domain Bacteria; phylum Chloroflexota; class Anaerolineae; order Thermoflexales; family Thermoflexaceae; genus Thermoflexus. The sequence goes on from JAUQQB010000053.1 coordinate 344, forward strand.
TGAACGGATGAACGATGTGCCTCCTTTCCATCGCCCGGTGAACACGGTGTTCCAGCACTATGCCCTTTTCCCCCACATGACGGTCTTCGAGAACGTGGCCTTCGGCCTCGAGATGAAACGTCTCCCACGGGATGAAATCCGCCGGCGGGTGGAAGAAGCCCTGCGGCTGGTCCGGCTCTCCGGATTGGAGAACCGCTATCCGCAGCAGCTTTCCGGAGGTCAGCAGCAGCGGGTGGCCCTGGCCCGCGCCCTGGTCAACCGCCCGGCCGTGCTGTTGCTGGATGAGCCCCTTGGCGCGCTTGACCTGAAGCTCCGCAAGGAAATGCAACTGGAATTAAAGACGCTTCAGCATCAAATCGGCATCACCTTCATCTACGTCACCCATGATCAGGAAGAGGCCATGACGATGTCCGATCGCATCGCGGTGATGAACCAGGGCCGCGTCCTTCAGGTGGGGACTCCCGTGGAGATCTATGAGCATCCGGCCACCCGCTTTGTGGCGGATTTCATCGGCGAGACGAACTTCCTGGACGGGCGGGTGGTGGATCTGGAGGGAGGGATGGCCCGGGTGGAGATCGAGGGCTTTCCTGTCTTCGCGGCGCCGTCGGGGGCGATCCATCGGGGTCAAACGGTCACCGTGGCCATCCGGCCGGAGCGGATCCACCTGTGTGCGGAGGAGCCGGGGGATACCCCGAATCGCTATCCGGGGGTGATCGAGGAGGTCATTTACATTGGAACGGACACCCTCTTTCGGATTCGGGTGGGCGAGCGGCTGGGGTTACGGGTGCGCATGCAAAACCGGGATGGCAGCGCTTCCGTTTATCGTTATCAGACCGGCGCTCCGATCTGGGTGGCATGGTTGCCGGAAAGTGCGCGCGTTCTAACGGAATAGGAGGGGCCTATGCTCGGAGTGGGCATCCCGAGCCGAAAGGGGCGATCCATAGATGTGTTTGGGCTTCTGGTGATCAGCGGCATTCTGGTCCTTCTGATGGCCGGGAGAACCGTGGAGCCGTCCTGGCGGATCATCCTGGGGGGGATCGGGTTTCTGGATGCGGCCCTCGCCGCCACGTGGATCCTGGGGCTTCCCGGCGTTCCCGTCCTGATCCTGGCCCGGGCGGCTCTTGGACTCGTCCTCGGCCTGGGGTTGATGTTCACCCTTGGTCTGGCCACGGGCCTGATCCTCTGCCTCCTGGCGATGGCCCTGGGGATCGCCGCGCTCCCCCGGGCCCGGCTCCCCCTGCTTCTGATCCTTCCGGGCGCTTTTTATCTGCTGGTCTTTTTCGCCTTCGCAGTGGGCATCATTGCGGTGATCAGCTTCCTGAAGCGAGGACCTTACGGGGGGATCCGATGGGTGTTCGTCCTGGAGAACTATCAGCGAGCCCTGGATCCCCTGTATGTGCAGATCATTCTGATGTCCCTCTGGATCGCGCTGGTGACCACCGGGTTGTGTCTCCTCATCGGCTATCCCGTCGCTTATGCGATGGCGCGCGCTCCGGCGCGGTGGCGTAATACACTCCTGATCCTCATCATGATCCCCTTCTGGACCAACTTCCTGGTTCGCACCCTGGCGCTGATGTTTGTGCTGCGCTCGGATGGCCCGATCAACGGCCTCCTGATGGCATCAGGTTTGATCCAGGAGCCTCTATCGTTGCTTTTCACGCAAAACGCGGTGATCCTCGGCCTGGTTTACGGCGAGCTTCCTTTTATGATCCTTCCCCTCTATGCCACGCTGGAGCGTTTCGATTTCTCCCTGGTGGAAGCCGCTCATGATCTGGGCGCGAACGAATGGCAGGCCTTCCGGCGGGTGATCTGGCCGCTCACCCTCCCCGGCGTCCTCGCGGGATCGACGCTGGTCTTCATTCCCTCGGTGGGCGCGTTCATCACGCCGGATCTGCTGGGCGGGGCGAAGACGATGATGATCGGCAATGTGATCCAGTATCAGTTCCTCACGGTCCGCCACTGGCCCTTCGGCTCCGCTCTCTCGCTGATCCTGATGGCGATGGTGCTGGTCGCCACCATGATCTATCTCCGCGTCGGCGGAAGGGAGCGCGTGCTATGAGCGTGCCGGTCGTCACTCAGCCGGAGCGGGCAGCGATCCGTCCTCTGCCGGGCCTGGTGCTGTATGGGGTGGAAGGGCTGGAATGGACCGTCGGCGGGCTGATCGCGTTGCATCTGGGGAGCGCCCTGGGGGCTGCGATCCCCTGGCTGACCGGCCTGGGGGTCCTGGGCGATCTGCTGGAGATCGCTCGTCGATGGACGGGTCCGGAGGGGCCGGGCTGGCCACGGCTGGCCAGCGGTCTGCTGGCATGTTATGGGGCGTTGCTCCTCGCCGGCTGGCTCTGGCGTCGTCCGGGGCGAACGGGGAAGATCCTGCGGCATCTCCTCACCTGGGGCTCCCTGACCCTGATTTTCCTTGGGCTGGTTCTCCTGGACATCAATCGGGAGCATATCCTGGGTCGTTTCCTGCGGGTGGAGCCCTGGCCGGTTCCCGCCTTTCGCTTCGCCGCGGAGTGGCGCGTGGGGATGATCGGCCTGGCTTTCCTTTTCCTGTATGTTCCGATTTTCATCCTGGTTATGTTCTCTTTCAACGCCTCCCCGATCGCAACGGTATGGAAGGGTTTCTCCACCGCGTGGTATGAGCGGGTTTTGCGGGATTCGCTGGTCCTGGCCGCAGCGCAGCGGAGCCTGCTGATCGCCTTCCTGGCAACGGCGATCTCCACCGTTCTGGGGACGATGCTGGCCCTCGGGCTGGACCGGTACCGGTTCCTCGGGAAGACGATTCTGGAGGGCCTGTTGTATCTTCCCATCATCATCCCCGAGATCGTGATGGGGGTCGGCCTCCTGTTGTTCTTCGTCCTGACGCAGACCCCTCTGAGCGTGTGGACGATCCTGATCGCCCATGTGGCTTTCTGTGTGCCTTTCGTCTACGTCATTGTCCGCGCCCGGCTGGCGACTTATGATCGCACCCTTGAGGAAGCCGCTCAGGATCTGGGGGCCAATGAGTGGGAGACCTTCCGGCGGATCACACTGCCGTTGTTGATGCCGGGGATCCTGGGGGGCGCTTTGATGGCCTTCACCCTTTCCATTGACGACTTCGTGATCACGTTCTTCGTCACGGGCCCGGGATCCACCACGCTCCCCGTGCTGCTGTATTCCAAGGTCCGGCTGGGGATCACGCCGGAGCTGAATGCGATTTCCTCCCTGCTTTTCGGGGCCTCTCTGACTTTTGTGTTGCTTTCCCTGATCGCGCAACGTCGTCAGTGAGATCAGGGGCACGGGTCATCCGATGGCCCGCTTCGGCGTGGGAAGAGGGGGTAGGGGGAGGGGCAAATTCGGAGTCCTAACCGGCACCACCAGGATTGAAACAGAGCACCATGAGCACCTTATCGCGCTCCGCAAGGGAGCCTCGAAAGCGAACCCGCCCACCGATGGCTTATCCTCGCGCTGGAGGCGAGATCCCGGGGTTCCGAAGGCTGCTTCCGCGGGTTCTCCCCCCTGTGCTGTTTCTCGCGCTGTTGCTCCTGGGGCTGCTCGGCGGCCTGTGGCTTTATCGGAGGCTTTCGGGCGCCATGACCGGACACGAGGCTTATATCGCCCTCCAGCCGCCGTCTCCCTCCCGATCTCCCCATGTGGGCCTGGTCGCCGGGCATCTGGGGCACGATAGCGGGGCGGTTTGCGCCGATGGGCTCACCGAGGTGGAAGTGAACACGGCGATCGCTCGGGGGGTGGCCCGCCGTCTGGAGGCGCTGGGATACGCGGTGGACGTGCTGGAGGAGTTTGATGAGCGGCTTCATGGATACCGCGCGGCGGCTTTGCTCTCGATTCACGCTGACTCCTGCGAATACATCAATGAGCTGGCAACCGGATTTAAGGTCGCGCGGGCCCAGGCCGATGCGGTGCCGGAGCAGAGCGATCGCCTGGTGGCCTGTCTGATCTCCGCCTATGGCCGGAAGACCGGATTGCGCTTCCATGCGGATAGCATCACCTACGATATGACGGACTACCACGCGTTTCGGGAGATCGCCCCGGAAACCCCTGCGGCGATCATCGAGACCGGGTTCCTTTATCTGGATCGGGATCTTCTCACCCGAGGGCGGGAACAGGTGATCGAGGGGATTGTGGAAGGGCTGCGCTGTTTTCTGGAGGAAAGCGAGTAAAAAACTGCGACGGCGGCTTCAAGCCGCCGTCGCAGTTTTCACGAGAGGATCGGTGAGCGGAACGGTAGCGATCGGCTGCTTTCCCCGTTAAGGGACGGGCTGCTCCGCCGGCCGGCGGAACCAGGTCCGCCACTCCCGCTTCTCCCAGACCACCAGGATGGGTGCCGCGTTGAAGATGGAGGAATAGGTTCCGCTGATCATCCCGATCAGTAGCGTCGCGATAAACTGGCGGATCGTTGTCCCCCCGAAGAGGAGCAGGGCCACCAGCGTGAAAATCAGCGTGAGCTGGGTGTTGATCGACCGGTCCAGGGTTTGCAGGATGCTGTGGTTCACGATCCGCTCGTAAGGCTCGCCGCGATAGCGGATGAGGTTCTCACGGATCCGGTCGAACACCACGATGGAATCGTGGACGGAGAAGCCGATCACCGTCAGCACGGCGGTAAGGAAGAGGGCGTCCACCTCCCAGCCGAAGACCTTCCCGAAGATCGAGGCGGTGCCCACCACCACGGCCACATCGTGCAGCAAAGCCAGGACGGCGGCGACGCCGTAGCGAAAGGCATGGGGGATGTGCCGGAAAGCGAAGGTGAGGTAAAGCATGATCGCTAAGGAGGCCATGGCCACCGCCGCCAGGGCGCCGCGGGTCACTTCAGCGCCCACCGTGGGCCCGACGGACTCAAAGCGCTCCAGGGTGATCTCCCCGTAACGGGAGCGCAGGGCTTCCTCCAGCCGCGTCTTGGTGGGCGCGTCCATCTCCCGGGTGCGGATGATCAGGGTGCCCTGCAGCGATGGCTGGACCCGTATGTCGGCGACGTTGAACCCGGTGGTCTGTCCGACGATCCCGATGACCTCTTCGCTGGAGACAGGAACGCCTGTTGGAAGCCGGATCTCCATCAACGAGCCGCCGGTATAGTCGATGGCCAGAGGCAATCCATAGAGGGCCAGAGAGATCAGACCCGGGATGATCACCAGAAGCGAAAGCGCGAAATACCAGTAACGCTTGCCGATGATATCGATCATCCTTTGCCTCCCCAGGTTAAAACCTTGCCTGGAGGTTTGCTGAAATAGAAGTTACGCCGTTCGGGGCCCGCGAGAAGAGGTGGAATGGCCCCCCAAACCCCCAGGAGAAAACTAACTGCGCAACTCATACTTATCCGAGCACACGGCCTGGGCTTGTGACAAACCCTCAAATCCCAAACCAGCGCCCGTGGGCCTGAGCGCTGAGCCGATCCAGCAGCGCGTGCAGGAAGGCCCGTGTGACCCAGATGCCCGTGAACAGGCTGGCCGCCACCCCGATAGCCAGCGTAAGGGCGAACCCCCGCACCATGCTCGCCCCAAAGTTCATGCCGAAGACATACAGGATGGCGCAGGTGATCAGGGTGGAGATGTTGGAATCCCGGATCGAGGGCCAGGCCCGCTCGAAGCCATAATCGATGGCCAGGGCGAGGTTGCGGCCGGCGCGGAGCTCTTCTTTCAATCGTTCGAAGATCAGGATGTTGGCATCCACGGCCATTCCAATCGAGAGCACAAACCCGGCGATCCCGGGCAGGGTCAGGGTGACCGGCAACAGCTTGAAGATGGCGAACACCAGAGCGGTGTAAAGGCTGAGGGCGAGAACAGCCAGGATCCCCGGCACCCGATAATAGAGGATCATGAAGAGGGCCACCGTGGCGAACCCCACAATCCCGGCGATCAAACTGCGGTGAATCGACTCCCGGCCCAGGGTCGGCCCGATGTTCCGCGTGTCCACGATCTTCAAGGGCACCGGCAGGGCACCATAACGCAGGGTCACCGCCAGGGATTCGGCGTCGGCCAGCGTGCTCCCGGAGCCCATGCGGATCACCCCCTGGCCCTGGGTGATCGGCTCCTGGATCACCGGGCAGGAGATCACCTTCTTATCCAGCACAATGCAGAGGTAACGCCCCACGTTCTGAGATGTATATTCCGCGAAGAGCCGCGTGCCCTCCGCATCCAGGGTGAAGGCCACCTCCGGCTGGCGGAATTGATCCAGCTGAGGCCGGGCGCTGCGCAGATTCCGACCGGTCATAACGGTCCGATAAACCCGCTCCGTCGGGCTCACCGGAGCGGTCCCCGTAATCGGCGCGGTTTCCGTCAGCGTTGGAGCAGGAGTCAGCGTCGGTGTCCCAGTCGGGGGGACCGTCTCTGTCGGGGAGATATCCAGGGTGGTGCGGATGGTGGTGCCCTCCGGGATAGGAGTGGCACCGGCGTCCACGAACTCCAGCAGGCCGGTCTGCTTGATGGTATTCACGGCCTGCTCCAGGTTCGTGACCCCGGGGAGTTCTACCACGATCCGCCGGGTTCCGGCGATCTGCACCACCGGCTCGCTCACACCCAGGGCGTTGACCCGGTTCTCAATAATGCGTCGGGTATCTTCCAGGTTTCCACGATCCACCGGCTGATTCGGCGGGACATCCGCCTCCAGGAGGATCTGGATTCCTCCCTGGAGATCCAGCCCGAGCACGGTGCGGATCTCCCGGTGGATGCCCAGGAAATCGAGCGCAATCTGGGTTTCCGAGAAATCGACCCAGAGGGCGAAAACCGCTAAAAGGCCGATAATGGCCAGCCAGAGATTCGGATTCCGCATGGGCCTCTCATCCTGAACATAGATCTGGGCAAGCGGTTTGATTATAGGGAGGGGCGGATTGGAAGGCAAGCCCTGCATGTGGTTCCCCGCATGGGAGCCACAGGGAGGGAGGGGCAAGCCGCCTTACCCTGAGCTAAAATGATTCGGGCCTGCCTAGTTTTTGTTTTATGGACTGATGAAAGCCGACGGCTCCACCCCCTGAGATCCCCCTTACCCACGGCCCGGAGGGCCGGGGGAGGGGGATGGAAAATCTGGGGGGGCAGGCGCCGAGGGTGCCCGGCTCTCCCCCAGGGGATTGGGCCGAGGGCTGGAGGGGCCTGTGAGGAAGCGGCGAAACGGAGGGGGAGAACCCGTTTCTTCCCCTCCCGGAAGGTTAACCGCGCAATTCAACCTGCCATCATCTGTGGCGTGGAGTATGACCGATGCGGCGCTTCTTCGGCGCGTTCATTCCGATCCGCCTCGCCCTGACCGGGGCGGACATCGTGATCCTGTTGCTGTTAGTCACCCTCCTGGTGCTGGGGATGACCCTGGCCGTCCGGGCCCCGGCGGCCATCTCCGGGCCTGCGATCCGACTGGACCCGGAGGTCCTTCCTTACTACGCGGTCCGCTCCCTTCTGCGTATGGCGGCCGCCTACGCCCTGTCTCTTCTGTTCTCGCTCACGGTGGGATATGTGGCGGCCACGCAACGCTGGGCCGGGGCTGTGATCCTGCCGGTGCTGGATGTCCTGCAATCCGTCCCCATCCTCTCGTTCCTCCCGGTAGTCGCCCTCTCCCTCACGGCGATCCTGCCTGAGGATATCGCCGTTGAGCTCGCCTCCATCATCCTGATTTTCACCAGCCAGGTCTGGAACCTGACCTTCAGCTTCTATCAGGCGATGATCACGATCCCGGCGGATCTTCGAGAGGCCGCCCAGATCTTCCGGCTGAACCCCTGGCTGCGTTTCCGACACGTGGAGCTCCCTTACGCAGCCATCCCCCTGATCTGGAACAGCATGATGAGCTGGGCCGGCGGCTGGTTCTTCCTGATGGCCGCGGAGACCTTCACCGTCGGCGCCCGGGACTTCCGGCTGATCGGACTGGGGACCTACCTGCAGTTCGCTGCGGAACAGGGGGATCTGCGGGCCCTGGCCTGGGGGCTGGGGACCCTGGTGGGGGTCATCGTGGGAATGGATCAGCTGCTCTGGCGCCCGTTGCTGGCCTGGGCGGATAAGTTCCGGCTGGAGATGGTGGAGAGCGACGAGGCGCCTTCCTCCTGGCTTTATGATCTGTGGCAGAGGGCCACACTGTCCGAATGGTTCAGCGAGCGGATCTGGAATCCCCTGCTGGAGCGGGTGGACGCCACGCTGGGACGCCTGAGTGCACAGCTCGCCGCCCGTCCGGCGTTGAACCCGATCCCGGCCTGGGTTTTCCTGCTCCCGCTGGCGGTTATCGCCGGCCTCGGATTCGCCCACGGGTTCCAGATGGCGCTCCGTCTGTTAAGCGCACTGCCCCTATCCAGCGTGCCCCTGCTTGGGCTCTCGACTCTCGCTTCCATGGCTCGCGTCCTCATCGCTCAGCTCATCGCCCTGGTCTGGACGGTTCCCCTGGGGGTGGCTGTGGGGATGAATCGGTCGCTGGCCGCGCGGATCCAGCCCCTCATTCAGGTCGTCGCCTCCATTCCGGCAACCGCGCTGTTCCCCGTGATCCTGCTCTTCCTGCTCCGCGTTCCGATGGGGATCGAGCTGGCCGCCGTTGCCCTTATGCTGATGGGGACTCAGTGGTATCTCCTCTTCAACGTCATCGCCGGCGCCTCTGCCATTCCCCGCGATCTGATCTTCACCACCGAGATCCTGGGGGTTCAAGGCCTGGAACGATGGCGGGTGCTCATCCTGCCGGCCATCTTTCCGTATCTCATCACCGGCCTGATCACGGCCAGCGGGGGGGCATGGAACGCAACGATCGTGGCGGAGTATGTCGAGTTCGCCGGGCAGGCCCATACCACACTGGGGTTGGGAGCGCTGATCGCTCAGGCGACCGGGCATGGGGACTATCCCATGTTGCTGGCTGCCACCCTGACGATGATCCTCACCGTGGCCGCTTTCAACCGTCTGGTCTGGCGGCGTCTTTATGCGCTGGCGGCGGAGCGCTTCCGGATCGATTAGCGCAACACCGGGGCGAAATATTTTCACCCCTACCGGGGGAAGGATTCGTGACCTCCCGGAAACGGGTCTCAATCCCGGGGCTATCCTCCCCGGGATCCGGGAGGAGAGACCCCATTGCTCGAAAATCGATATGAGCCGGGCTCTTCTGCCTTTCAAAGGGAATACGCAGACCACCAGTGGAAGGAGGCGAGCGACCCATGACCACTCTGGCTCTCACCGGGGCATCCGGCTATATCGGCCAGCGGTTGATCCGGATCCTGGCGGAAGCGCCGGAGATCGATCGCATCCTGGCCCTGGATATCCGTCCCCTTCCCTTTCAACACGAGAAGATCATCTTTGTTCGCCACGATGTCACCCGTCCGATGACGGATCTTTTTATCGAACATCAGGTGCGTATCGCCGCGCATCTGGCCTTCATCGTTGATCCCACTCATGATCGGGAATATGAACGCCGGGTCAACATAGGTGGCACGAAAAATTTCCTGGATGCATGCCATGCCGTCCGGGTTGAAGCCCTTCTGGTTTCCAGCAGCGCCACGGTTTATGGGGCCCGGGCGGACAATCCGCCCCTGATCCCTGAGACGGCGCCTTTGCAGGGGAGGCCGGGTTTCCCTTATGTGGAGGACAAGCTGGCCCAGGAGGAACTGGCGGCCCGTTATGCTCATGAACATCCCGAGTGTCGCGTTCTGGTGACCCGGGCTTCCATCGTCGTCGGGCCTCACATGAACAATTTCATGTCCCGCTACTTCACCCGTCCTCTCGCCTTTGTCGTCCGGGGCGCAAACCCGCCCATGCCTCTCGTCCACGAGGACGACACGGCACGGGCGACCGCGCACATCCTTCTGCAGGCGCCGCCCGGCGCTTACAACATCAACGCGCCCACCCCGGTCCCCTTGCGAGACATCATAACCCGGGTCAACGCCCGCGTTATTGCCCTCCCACCCGGGGTTCTCTACCCTCTGGCGGCCGTCGGCTGGAAACTCCGCCTGCGTTTCATCACCGAGGCGCCCCCTGCCATCCTGGATTACATCCGCTATCCCTGGGTGGCGGATGGCAGCAAGGTCACGCGCGTGACGGATTTCCGATACCAGTATGATGGATACAGCGCTCTTGAAGCTTTCCTGGTTGCCCGCAGGCACCCTTAAATTCGCCCGGCCGTATTTCAGGACGACCCTGGCCTGCCCCCCAAATCGGTCATCAACCGGGCGATAGGAGCAGCGTCCGGCGAGAAGCCGCTCCTGAACATGTTCGCTCCAGAGGAGGGCGAAATGGGCGTGTTTCGATCCACGCAGGAACTGTATGCGGTCATGGGGGCTCTCTTCGACCGCCTGAAAGAAGATCCGGAGATCGTAGCCCGTCTCCTGGAAGGGAACCTGGTCGTGCGCTTCCGCTGGCACGACCCGGAAGGGGAAGTCACCATCGATCTTCGTCGCGCCCCCATTACCTATACGTTCGGACCCTCAGACCTGCCCGCGGATGTGGAGATGGAGCAGTCGGCCGATGTGGCGCATCGGTTCTGGCTGGGTGAGCTGCAGGTGCCCCGGGCCATCGCCACCCGGCAGGTGATCGCCAGGGGATCGGTGGCCAAGGCCCTTCGATTGCTGCCCGCGATCCGCCCGGCCTTTGCGGTTTACCGGGAGGTGTTGAAGGAGCTGGGTCGCGAGGACCTCCTCTCGCCATCCCCGCCGGCCTTTCCGCGTTCCGGAATCCGGGGCTGGTGGCGCCGTCTCCGGAAGCGCCTGAGCGGTCTTCGTCCGGAACCTCGCCCGGCTGCTGTGGATTTCACGGCCCTGAACCGTCATTTCATTCCCCTGGTGGAAGGGGAGGCCACGCCGATCCTGCCATCTCCCGTTTCGCCTTCGCTTCCCACGGATCTCCCGGCGTTGAAGCGGGAGATGCTGCGCCGGATGCTGCTGATCCGGGCCTTTGAGGAACATCTAAGCCGCGCCTTCGCGCAGGGCCGCCTGCCCACTGAGGCCATCCATCTTTCCATTGGCCAGGAGGCTGTCGCCGTGGGGGCTTGCTTCGCGCTTCAGCCGACCGATCTCATGGCCACCACCCATCGCGGTCATGGGCATATGATCGCCAAGGGCGCGGATGTGGATGGCATGATGGCCGAGATTTACGGACGGGCGACAGGCCTGTGTAAGGGCAAAGGGGGGTCCATGCACGTGACGGACGCGCGGGTCGGCGCGCTGGGGGCCAACGGCATCGTCGG
>JAUQQB010000558.1 GCA_030550075.1 Chloroflexota bacterium
ATCCCGGACCGCTGCAAGGGCTGCCAGATGTGCGTGGAGTTCTGCCCTCAACAGGTTCTCCGCATGTCCACCGCGATGAACGCGCGAGGCTATCACTATCCGGAGATCGCGCCCGGGAAGGAGAACGCCTGCGTCCACTGTGAGTTCTGCATGATGGTCTGCCCCGAGTTCGCTATCTTCACCCTTGAGGTGGATTCCGCATGAAAGGCCGGGGGGTGCTGACGGGTGTGCATTTCATGCACGGTGACCATGCCTGCGCGGAGGGGGCGATCGCAGCGGGCTGCCGGTTTTTCGCGGGATATCCGATCACTCCTTCCACGGAGATCGCCGAGCGATTGGCCCAGCGCCTGCCCGAAGTGGGCGGGGTCTTCATTCAAATGGAGGATGAGATCGCCAGCATCGTCGCCGTGATCGGAGCCTCCGCGGCGGGCGCCCGGGCGATGACCGCGACCTCCGGCCCCGGCTTCAGCCTGATGATGGAAAGCGTGGGACTGGCGGCCATGATGGAGATCCCATGCGTGATCGTCGACGTCCAGCGCGGCTCCCCCTCCACTGGCCTTCCCACGCTCCCCGGCCAGGCCGATGTCATGCAGGCCCGCTGGGGCTCCCACGGGGATTACGAGATCGCCGCTTACGCCCCCTGGTCTCCCCAGGAGATGTTTGATCTCACCGTGCTGGCCTTCAACGTGGCCGACCGCTTCCGCATCCCGGTGATGGTCATGGCGGATGAGGTGGTCGGCCATATGGTGGAACGAGTGGTGATCCCGCCGGAGGATCAGATCCCTCGCTGGGAACGCAAGCGTCCCCGCTACCCGGCCGGCGACGGCTTCAAGCCCTTCTTAGTCGAGGATGAGGATCTGGTCCCCCCCATGGTGCACGCCGGGGAAGGATATCGGGTGCACTTCACCGGACTGACCCACGATGAACGGGGCTATCCGGATATGTCCGCGGAAACCCATCACCGCCTGGTCACCCGGCTGGTGGAGAAGGTGCGGCGGAATGCTTCCCAGATGATCCGTTACGACACCTACGCCTTAGATGACGCGAAGATCGTGGTGATCTCGTATGGGTGCACCGCCCGTTCGGCCCGACGGGCGGTAGCGGACGCCCGTCGGATGGGGATCCCGGCCGGATTGTTGCGGCTGATCTCCCTCTGGCCGTTCCCCGCCGACGTGGTTCGGGAGCTGGCCCGACAGGCGGACGCGTTCATCGTCGCCGAGATGAACCTGGGTCAGATGATCTGTGAGGTTGAGCGGTATGTCTCCCAACCGGTGAAGGGAGTGTTCCACGCGGGCGGGGCGATGATCCCGCCGGATCCCATTTTGCAGGCCATCCGGGAGGTGGCGTTCCATGGCCCACGCGCTGGTGGCGGAAAAGCATCCGCTGGATGATCTGATCCGTCGGGATCGGATGCCGCATATCTGGTGCCCGGGGTGCGGCATCGGGATCGTGATGCGCTGCTACGCCCAGGCCATCCTGGAGTCGGGCATCCCGGTAGAGCGCCATGTGGTGGTCTCCGGCATCGGCTGCACGGCCCGGGTGCCGGGCTATATGAACCTGGATTCCTATCACGCCACCCACGGACGCCCAATCCCCTTTGCCATCGGCCTGAAGCTGGCCAAGCCGGAGTTGATGGTGACGGTGTTCAGTGGGGATGGGGATCTGGCGGCGATCGGCGGCAATCACCTGATCCACGCTGCCCGGCGCAACGTGGACATCAAGGTCATCTGCATCAACAACTTCAACTACGGCATGACCGGCGGGCAGGTCGGCCCCACCACGCCGCTGGGGGCGAAGACGACCACCACCCCCTACGGCAACCCGGAACATCCCTTCAACCTTCCCTATCTCCTCGCCGCCGCAGGAGCTGTCTTCGTGTCCCGATGGACGACCCTCCATGTTCGTCAGATCAAGCAGGACATCCTCTATTCCTTCCGGAAACCCGGGTTCACCTTCATCGAGGTGCTCTCCCCGTGCCCGGTGGGCTTCGGGCGGCCGAACGACATCGAGGATGGGGTGGAGGAGATGCGGATCTACCGACGCCGCAGCCAGCTGGTCTATCGGGTGCCCGATGAAGTTCCGTGGGAGGCGCTGGAGGTGGATCTCCGGGAGGAGCGCCCCATCTACGTGGG
>JAUQQB010000559.1 GCA_030550075.1 Chloroflexota bacterium
TCCTGGTCTGGCGGGCCATCCAACCCCACCGGCCCTTCTCAGCGCCTCACCGTCCGGGGACAGCCCGGACAGTGCATTCAGAGCCCCCAGGAGGATACTACCGCCCTGATCTGGGAAGAGGGAGCCTTCCGCTACCGCATCCTTCAATGGGGCCTGAAGCTCTCCTGCGCCGACCTCCTGCGGATCGCCGAAGGCCCCTCTACCCCTGGATTCGGAGGGAAGCGATGACGCTTTCAGAACAGCTCGCGGAGCGGGTGGACCACGCCCTCACCCGCCGCCAGTTTTTGACCAAGCTGGGTGGAGCGATCCTGAGGACGATAGGCATCTTTCTGGCTCACCGGCCAGCTGCAGCTTATAGTCCCGCCTATATTGAGAAATGCTGCAATTTGTGTTACCCGCCAGGCTCAATTCAGAACCTCCCTTCATGTCCGGAGGGCAGCACGACAACTGCTCATGCGAAGTGGTGCTGGTTCTGCACTCACACCGATGGCAACACCTATCGATGCTGTGAAGCGAAAAGGCCCAACTCCCTGTGCGGGCGAAATTGCGACGGGGTTTATGCGTCCTGGATTGAATTCGCAGGACGATTTGCTCCGGAATTTTAAGGAGGATCGAAATGAAGGTGCTTTGGAAACAGGCCCTCCTGCTTCTCGGAAGCTTTCTCCTCGCTTCCCTTCCGCCAAAAGCCCGATTGATGGGGCCCATGCTCACCTCCGCCGGGATCCAGGCCTGCCCGGTGACCATTCCGAACGGCCGTAATCCTCCCTGGGCCGACGCCCCGGAAACCCTCGCATTTCCACGCGGCCCCAACGGCCACGGGAACGGCGCGCTGTGGACGGAGCTGCCCCCTGGCGGCAAGCTCCTCCCTTCCTCGGAGCAATGGAATCCGGACGGCTCCCTTGACTGGGAATGGGTTTGGGATCGCGGCGTCCCCGGCCGCGTGGAGGTTGTCGGCCGCCGCCTGGATGCCCCCGCGCCCCCTGCCACAGGCCATTACCCAGAGCTACAGGGCACCCTGGGTGCCCAAACCGGCCATATCCATTTCCCCAGCGAGGGCTGCTGGGAGCTCATGGCTCGCGTCACCGGCCCCCATGGCCAGACCTCCCTTCGGGTGGTGGTCCTCATCGTCCGGCCTCCTTTCCCAATCCTCCAGATCTACGCGTCCCACCCCCAACGCTCCATCCTGTTTTACTGGAAGGATTATGACTTCTCAGATTTCCCTTATGCAATCCGTCTGATCCTCACTCCCGCCATCCAGGAACGGGAGCGCCTCTGGTGGGGGCGGGAAGGGGTATGGAGCCGTGAGGGGACATGGATGGAGGCCCCGCTCTGGAGCTGGGATTATGGCCAACTGGTTTTGGAAACCGCCCGCCGCTCGTGGCGAGGGACACCGAAATTTCCAAATCCTTCCGGCCCGGCGCAACGTCTTATCATCCGGGGGAAGCCCGGACGGTGTCTTCAGAGCTCTCAGGAGGATGCCGCTGCCCTGATCTGGGAGGAAGGGGCCTTCCGCTACCGCATCCTTCAATGGGGCTTGAAGCTCTCCTGCGCCGACCTCCTGCGGATCGCTGAAGGCTCTTCTACCCCTGCATCCGGAGGGAAGCGATGACGCTTTCAGAACAGCTCGTAGAGCGGGTGGACCACGCCCTCACCCGCCGCCAGTTCCTGGCCAAGCTGGGAGCCGCCGCCTTGGGAACGGCGATGGCTATGATTGGGGTGCCATTCGCAGAGGCTCATGGTTACGAGGTCGCCTGCTGTCACCTTTGTCGCCAACCCGGAGGCCGGCTGGACCTCCCCGACTGCGCGGGCGGTCCTTATCCTTACCGAACAAAGTGGTGCTGGTTCTGCGATTATGGCTCCCGCACGTATAAGTGTTGCGAAGCCATAGAGGCTTACGCAGCCTGCAACGATTGTAATAAGGTGTTCGCTTCCTGGTATGAGCGAACAGGCTATGCGCCAGAATCTGTTCGGGAGGGATAAAGATGCCCTTTCGTTACATCCGCTCCACGATCTGGATCCTGTTGGTGATGTATACGTCTACGTCCATCGGCCTGCGCCCCATCTCTTCGCCCGGCGAGATCCCCTTGCCTGCCCCTT
>JAUQQB010000054.1 GCA_030550075.1 Chloroflexota bacterium
CTTATGACCAGCGAGGAGAAACAAAAACCGCCTCGCGGCTCCCCCAGAGCCCGAGGCGCGGCCAGGACGCGGCGCGGGCGTCCCGGCAACGGAGATTGTAGCAC
Organism: Chloroflexota bacterium; assembly: GCA_030550075.1. Classification (GTDB taxonomy): domain Bacteria; phylum Chloroflexota; class Anaerolineae; order Thermoflexales; family Thermoflexaceae; genus Thermoflexus. The sequence goes on from JAUQQB010000054.1 coordinate 105, forward strand.
AACGCCCGCGATCAAGTAAGCGATACAGAATACAAGGCAGGCCATACGTTTATCGCTCCGGACTTCCCTGAAACACGCTGGAGAGGAAACGAGGGATAGCAATGAAAGAACCTGGGGAAATCCCTTTGCTGGATCTGTTCTGCGGTATGGGCGGCCTGGCCCTGGGATTTGCCAGGAATGGGTTCCGGGTTACAGGATACGATATCCATCCTCGCATCCCGGAAATCTTTGAAATCAACCGTATCGGACAGGCCGTGGTAGCAGACCTCAGAACAGTGAGTGTCGTTCCAGAAGAGAAAATCCCCGTGGTAACTGGAGGCCCTCCCTGTCGTCCATGGAGTGCCCTTAACGTCCGTCAACGAGGTTCGCAGCACCGGGATTACGACCTGTTCCGGACTTTTCTGAAAGCTGTGACCAGTCTCTGTCCCGAAGCCTTCCTGATGGAAAACGTTCCTCGTCTCGAACGGGACCCCTCATTCCGCGAGCACCTGCAAATAGTGGAACAGGAATATGATCTTGCCTGGGAAGTGGTATGCTACGCGAATTACGGAGCCGCGATTGCGCGGCACCGGCTGATTCTGGTCGGTTTTCGCCGGAAAGGACGGACCAGCAGGGCTAAGGCTTTCTTTGAGCACCTGCAGGATTTCCGAAGACCTCCTGTTTCCGTCGGGAGCGCGCTGGCATCCCTGGAACAATCCGTCAGCGGGGAGGATCCGGAACATGTGTGGTTCAACTTCCAGACCATAGAGAGATATCAGGATAAGTATCAAACGGGTAAATACGGGTGGTATCGGCTGGACCCGGACAAACCTGCTCCTTCTTTTGGAAATATCAGCAAAACCTACATTTTGCATCCTTTTGCAGGAAACGGCCACGATGTTTCCCCTCGTGTGCTCTCCATCCGGGAGGCTATGACCATTATGGGATTTCCCCTTACTTTCCGGTTCCCACCAGGGATGGGAATGACCACCCGTTATCAGATGGTGGCCGATGCTGTAAGCCCTGTATTCTCTGAAATATGCGGGCAGGTAATGCGGGAACTGCTGGAGAGATAGAGCCGGATCTGTACACATTGAGCGAAATCCGGCAGCGCCTGCTTTCCTGGTGGGAGCAGAACCAGCGTTTATTTCCCTGGCGGGAGACCCGGGACCCCTGGCATATCCTGCTGGCGGAAGTGATGCTTCACCGCACCCGTGCGCCTCAGGTTGTGCCGGTATACCAGGCTGTGCTGGAGAAGTTCCCGGACCCGGAAACTCTGATGAAAGCCCCACCCGGGGAACTGGAGACCATTCTGCGTTCTCTGGGATTGCACTGGAGAGTACCGCTGCTCAGAAAAATGACCTGCCAGATCGTTCAGGAGTATGGGGGGAAAGTACCGGAGGAAAGAGAAGCGTTGAAGTCGCTGGCTGGAGTGAGTGATTACATTGCGGGAGCTGTGCGCTGCTTCGCTTTCGGTTTGCCAGAGCCCCTCCTAGATACCAACACGGTCCGGGTCCTGGGACGGGTCTGGGGTCTGCCCATCACTGACAGCGCCAGGCGCAGCCGCCGGTTTCGCTACCTGATGCAGGCTTTTATGGATTGCCCGGATCCCCGTTCTTCTGCTCTTGCGCTTCTGGACCTGGCAGCCCTGGTCTGTCACCCCAGCAATCCGAAGTGTGGAGAGTGTCCGCTGGTTGATCTCTGTCAATTTGGGAGGACATATGGGAATACGCAGCGAACTTCTGACCGCGCTGACCCGTGAGGTGCTGGGTCCCCGCGGCGGCCCATACGAGGTTATGGAGGTCAGTCCGCTGAACGAGTATCTGACCGGAGTGCTGCAACCGGTTGGAGTCCGCGATATGGAGCCTGGCAACGAAGTGGACAGCCTCTCCGGTGAGCCGGAGATAGACCGGGAACAGCCCTCTCTGTACGAAGGAGCCTCTGAAGACGACCTGGAGGAAACCGTCTTTGTCCCCTCCATTTTCACTCCCCCTATGGACCCCCGAATCCGCCCCTCATCTATTGGGCTCTCCTTCCGGGTACAGGTCCAGCAGGGGAATAATCCATCCCTGCAACTCTGCGTGACCTGGGCCCGCTACCTGCAGGAAAAAGGCTCCGGGGAAGAAATACCGGGGGAATCCAGAATACGCTGGCGCCGGCACCCACGATGTTCCATTCTGGATATCCAAGAGGCCATTGGTTCCAGAGACTTTTACCTGAATGACCGGGGGGAGACTTTGCCTGACCGGGCCGAAATCCGGTTGCAGGTCCGCTGGGAACAGGACCCCTGTGAGCCAGGAGTTTTCCAGGTTGCCATTTATCTGATCAATGCAATCAGTCCGGACGATCCTTCAAAAATCCGGGCGGAGGATTGTGTCTTTCAGCCCCAGATCCGGGTGGTCTGTACAGGAGGAACTGCCCTGGCTGTTCCCTCCCTTTCGTGGAGTCAGGACAGCGACGATGAAGATGCGCGCCTGAACTTCCTGTACAGGAACCGCCCGGTACTGGCACGGGGGCATCTGGTATCCGCCATCTGGCGGGATATTGATCCGGAGCACCCAGCTCCTCCCGGGGTAGAAGCAAAACGCCCGGACGGTCCGCCTTTTGTATGGGCGGATGGGGTTCTGCTGGACGAGCAAACGCGGCAGCGTTTTTCCCCTCCGGATGTCCGGACAGAATTTGTGCCCCTGTACGCTGTGCAGATTCCGAACTGGGATTGGGATCAGGAAAAATACGGGCCTCCTCCCCTATTGAAAGCCAGTGACCTTGCCAGCCTGTCCGCAGACCCGGATGATCTGTATAGGGCTCTCCAGCCTCTGGTGGACGGATACAGCGCCTGGATTGAAGAAAAATACAGGGAAACAGCATCTCTTTCCACCGATGAGCAAAAAGTGGCAACGAAATTGCTGAGCGAATGCCGGGAAGCACTGGAACGGATGAGGAAGGGGCTGGGCCTGCTGAGAAGCGATGCGGATGTCCGGCTCTCCTTCGCTTTCGCGAACCGGGCCATGGCCCTGCAGGCCGAATGGTCTGGAAGAGAACTGTGCTGGCGTCCTTTCCAGATGGCCTTTATTCTGATGAACCTGGAGTCAATAGCGAACAAAGGATCTCCCGACCGGCAAATCTGTGATCTCCTCTGGGTGCCTACCGGTGGCGGAAAGACAGAAGCCTATCTGGGGCTGGCAGCCTTCACGCTGGCCCTGCGGCGCCGGAGAGCTCTACAGCGCGCTGGCGAAGACCGGACCGGAGCAGGGGTCGCCGTGATCTCCCGGTATACCCTGCGGCTGCTGACCATCCAGCAGTTCCGGCGGGCCCTGGCGATGGTCACAGCCTGTGAGTTTCTGCGAGTGCATGGACTGAAGGCAGGCAGGAACGTGGGATGGCGTCCTGAAGGATGGGTGGATCAGAGCAATTTTCTATGGGGCACGATACCCTTCCGCATCGGGCTCTGGGTGGGCGGGGGCCTTGCCCCGAACCGTCTGAGAACCCTGTACGTGCCTGGCCGTACAGGGGGGAAACGCCCGCTTCCCGGAGCGCTGGATATTCTGAAGGGAGAGCAGGGAGAAGGAGAACCAGCCCAGATTCTGACATGTCCGGCCTGTGGGGCCTGGCTGGCCGTTCCGGAGGATGGATTGCCGCCGGGAGAACACAGACTGCATCTGGTCATCCGGAAGCCGGATCCGAATATTCAGACGAACCTAGCTGCCATAATCCAGACATCCACTTCAGAGTTTACCGTATCTCTGGAAGGGCCTCCCTGGAATCTGCCAGGGGGAACTCATCTGATCCTCAGCCTTGTCGTGAGAACCGGGCAGTATCTGAAAGCAGAAAGGCTGGATGAATGGTGGCGGAAAGGCCCGGGCGGGCAGCTTGAACTCGCTGCCTTCCGGCCCTCACGGTCAGGGTATTTTCCCGTACCGGGCCCGCGGGGAGGCGAAAATGACTTTGCGATATGGTGCCCTGCCCCGGAGTGCCCGCTGAGCCAGGAGTGGTGGTGTGAGGGTGTGCCCGCCGCTCGCCGAGACCGTGCCCGGACGCAGATTTCTCTGCGTCACCCTTCCTCTGGTGAGTTTCTGAGTGATCCCGCTGGTCTCTCGCTTCGTGAACTTCCGGAAATCTGGCGGGCAGGTGCCCGGATAAAGCAGATGGCCTGCCGCGTGCCGGTACCTGCTCTTACGGTGGATGAGCAACTGTACCGGTGGCTGCCCTCTGTGGTGATTGCCACGGTGGATAAGTTTGCCAGGCTGCCGTTTGAGCCGGAGGCTGGTGCTCTGTTCGGGAATGTGCGCTATTTTGAGCCACCACGAGGCTATTACAGGGAGCCTGACACGAAATCCCCGGTGGAGGTGGAACCGCCTGATCCCCCGGACCTTGTCCTTCAGGATGAGCTGCACCTGATAGAGGGGCCTCTGGGCAGCCTTGCTGGCCTTTATGAAACTGTCCTGGATGTGCTGTGCCGGAACGGAGAGTATCCGGTCAAGTATGTGGCCTCCACCGCCACGGTTCGGGAGGCCACATCTCAGGTTCGGAGCCTGTTCAACCGTCATCTCCGGATATTCCCTCCTCCCGGGTTACAGGCTGGCGACCGTTTCTTTGTGCAGGCTTTGCAGGAACCTCATCCACTGGAAGAGGAGTACCCGGGGCAACTATATGCAGGAATCTGCGCCCCTGGCAGAGGCCCCCTCACGCCCATCTACCGGATATGGGCCTGCCTGCTTCAGGAGGCTTTCCTGCGCCAGCAGGACCCGAACGCTGATTACTTCTGGACACTGGTGGGTTACTTTAATGCCATCCGGGAACTGGCAGGCGCTGTCGCTCTCTACCGGCAGGACATCCCGCAGAGAATCCGGGACACAGCCGGGAGTCAGGCACGCTCCATTCCGGACGACCGCGCACTGGAACTTTCCAGCCGGATTCCGTCCACCCGCCTGCCTGCTCTGCTGGAGACCCTGGGCAGAAGGGCTCCGGAAGCACCGGACGCCCTTTTTGCCACCTCCATGTTCGGCACTGGCGTGGATATCCCGCGTCTATCGCTGATGGTGGTGCATGGACAGCCGAAAACCACCTCCGCATACATCCAGGCCACCGGACGGGTGGGACGGAAATACGGAGCACTGGTGGTGACCTTTCTGCGGGCCAGCCGGCCCCGGGACTTGAGCCATTACGAGTTCTTCTGCAGGTATCACCGGCAACTGCATCGGCATGTGGAGCCGGTAACGGTTATGCCTTTCTCGCCCGGAGCTCTGGATCTGGCGCTCGGACCGGCGATGGTGGCCCTGCTCCGTCACTGGCGGGCAACCTCCCATCCCTGGCACAGGGATGAAACAGCATCGGATATGAGTACCCGCCGTCATACCCGGGAAGTGGAGGAACTCCTTCGCCTGATTGAAGAACGGGCCAGTGCCCAGCCGCCCGGGCGTGCCCCGGACTCCGGAGAGGTCCGGAGTCTGGCCGCTTCGGGGCTGGACCGGTGGAAGCATATTGCCGACCGGGAAGGGGACCATCTGGTCTACGTGGAATACGCCATTGAGCGCCCGCCGGAAAAACCGGTAGTGCTGGGGGACGCCGTGCATTTTCGAGCAGGGCTGTCTGTGGTGTTTGAGAACGCGCCTCAGTCCATGCGCGAGGTGGAAGATACCATTGATGCGGAGATATAGGCAATGGGACAACGTCAGAGTATCCGCATTTCCCAGATGGTGCTGACCCTGGGGCCGGGGGCCATCCTTGAATCCCGTGAAGGCCCCCGGGTAATTCTGCAGAACGGACTTCAGCTGCCCCCCGGTATCTCTCTGGAAGACCTGAAGCTGGCCAGCCCGGAACTGGAGACCCTCCTTCCCCGTTTGCTGGGGGCCGGTGGCGGAGCCTCCATCCGGATCTTTCAGGTGCCCGGCGCAGGGATTGTTGAGAATCCTCTCTGGAAAACGAAGCCCTTCCCGGAGTGGCACCTGTGTGTGAACCACCAGATCCTCTATCGGGAACAGTGTCCGGAGTGTCAGAAAGAGGGGCGCCCCAGGTGGCACCGCAGGAAAGAGGCCGTCCGTTTTGTTCTCGCCTGTCCAGCAGGGCATCTGGATGATGTGAACTGGGATATGCTGGTGCACAGGGGACATCCGTCTCACCAGCCCAGCGGCTACTACATCTGGGAAAGTAAAGGGACGAGCCTTTCCGACATCCAGATCATCTGCCCTGCCTGCAACCGCAGGAGATCCCTGGGAGAAGCATACGGGGAATCCTGGCCCTGCAGCGGCCGTTTTCCGGAACGTGAAGGGCAGGGTCAACCACCTTACCGATCCCGATGCGAGCAGCGAGCGTATATCCTGCAGCGTCAGGCATCCAACCTGCGCATTCCGGAGATTGTCTCCCTGTTCACCGTTCCACCGCTGTTCACCAGCATCCATCAGGTGATACGGAAACTGGTGCAGCAACTCACCCCCGGCGTGGCACAGGTTCTTCTGGTGAGTCCGGACGGGGCTCTCCAGCGGGGAAATCTGGAGAGGACGCTTGATTCCCTGGTAAAGGAGGGGTATCTGAAAGCCCCGGAGAGGGACGAGCTTCTGGGCTCACCGGATGCAGAAATTGTCCGGGCTTTGCGTGATGTGCTGGAATACAGCCCTCCCTCAGATCTGGCCAGCCTTCTGAGCCAGGAGTTCCGGGCCTTCCTTCGGGGCACCCGGGAGGGCATTCCACCCATTCGTGACCCCGCTTTAAGTTCCCGGGTCCTGCTGGAAGTTAAACCAGGTCTGGTGCGCCCATACCCTCCCTTCCGGGTAGCGCCCGTGAGCCGTTTGCGTCTGGTAACAGTGCAGATCGGGTATCGCCGGAATGTCGGTCCCGTGCTGGAACAGAGTCAGCGGCCTGATCTTGTGGACATCTCAATCCAGGACCAGAAAGGCAATCGCTGGTTCCCCGGTTATGAAAGCACGGGAGAGGGACTTTTCATTACCCTGGCAGATACAGCAGAAAACGGATGGGCGCAGCCCTTACTGGGGACGGCAGCCAGTAGATGGATGGAGGCATACCGGAATCCCGATGCTTATGATCAGGGGCTCTTCCGGGATGTGGAGCAGCGCGTTGAACTCCACCCGTATTTTGTGGCCTGGCATACTTTTTCGCATCTGCTCATTCGGGCTCTGTCTGTGGATTCAGGTTACTCCGCCCCATCCATCCGGGAAAGGGTGTATCTGGAAGAAGCCCGGGATGGCCGTGTGCGGGGCGGGGTTCTGATCTACACGACCTCCCGTGGTGGCGATGGCTCTCTGGGAGGGCTGCTGGTTCTGGCAAATACCTTTGACAGGATTCTGGAGCGGGTACGGGAAATGGCCCGGTCCTGTTCAGCAGACCCTCTGTGTCAGGAGCACGATTTTGTGCCGGGGAAGGCAGTATTTGGGGCGGCCTGCCATGCTTGCTGTCTCATCTCCGAGACCAGCTGCGAGCATCGCAATTACTGGCTGGACCGGAGCGTTCTTCTGGAAACCGGATGGCTTTGAGGGGGACATGAAACAGATTACCCTTCTGGCTACCGGTGAGCGACTGGTGGGGAGAGGCGTCAGGGCTTTCAATCCCGTTCTTGAGGAAATACTCCGTTCCGCAAGCCGGGAAATCCAGATTGCAGTTTACCGGGTGGATATTTCTGCCTTACCTCTGCTGGACATTCTGGAGGAAGCGACCCATCGGGGAGTACGGGTTTTGCTCATCCTGTCCGCATTGAACGAACAACCGGAGATTGTCCAGCGCAAATTATTCCATCTCAGTGGATTGCCAGGCGCTCAGGTGGTGGATTTTCGGCTGGAGAAAGGAGATCTTCTCCACGCCAAGACCATTGTGGTGGATCGCCAGCGGGCCGTTATTGGATCGGCCAATCTGACATGGGGCGGTCTGGTTCGTAACTATGAGATCGGGGTTCTCCTTGAAGGTCCGGAGGCCTGGGAGATTGCCCGATTACTTGATATACTGGCCGGAGCCTGATACCTGATTGATATGGTAACACTCCGGGGCGGCGTGGAGCTATGGATAGCCTCGGGTGCAGCCAGGTGCAAATTGAAGTCAGCCTTTCCGGACTTCTGGCACGAGGTCAGCTGGAATTATAGCGAACTGGACGAGGAGGGCCGGCCCCGCTGCCTCTACTTCCGGGAGGAGCCGTCGGTGAGCCTGCAGGGGCGGGAGGTGGTCATTCGGGCCGACCTCTGCATCCGGCAACGGGAGGCGGCCCTCTACGCCCCGGTCGCGCCGGCCGAGACTCGGGGCGTGGCCGAGCCGACGGCGGCCTTTCCGGCCGCCGGGCCGACGGCGGCCCCCGCGCCGGCCCCGGCGGTTGGGGCTCCGGCGGGCCGCGCCGCCCTCCAGGTGCGCTTCACCCTCCCCTTCGGCCGCGTCTCCGACCTCTTCGGCCTCCTGCGGCTCCTGCACGAGCGCTTCCGCACCCTCCGCATCACCATCCACGCCACCGACGGCGCCATCCCCGAGGCCGAAATTGAGGATAAAATCCGCGAGACCTTCCGCCAAATGGGCGTGGAGGCGGAGATAGAATAGTGCATTAGAGGAATGCATGACACTGGAAGCCCTTTTTGCCGCCGTCGCCGAAGCCGTTTTCAGTTACCTGCTCCAGGAGTCCGGCCTGGCCGACCGGGCGCGCGCCGTGCTGGGCGTTGACCCTGAGCGCAAGGCCTTCCAGACCGCGCTGGCGCGGGCCTACGCCGCCTTTGCCCGCCAGTACCCCGACCTGGCCGCCTCCCTCTTTGACGAGACCTTCCTCAAGACCGGGGCCGCGCCGCTGCTGGCGCAATTCCTCACCCGCCGGGGCCATCCCGACCCGGCCGAACTGGCCCGCCGCTGGGCCGCGCACCTGGGCCACCCCGACCCCGAATCCTGGCCGCGCCTGGGCGAAGCCACCCGCGCCGCTGCCGACTTCCTGCGCTGGCTGGAGGCGGAACTGGCGAAGCAACCGGCGCTCCAGCCTCTCTGGGACTCCCGCGCCCTGGAGCGCATTGCGGCGGATACCAGTGCCATCCGCGCCGCGCTGGAGCGCCTGCTGGAGCAGCGCCCCACCCCGGCGGACGTGGAGACCCTGCGCCGGGCACTGCGGGAAGGCCGCCTGACCATCGCCACCGGCGACCGCGCTGTGGCCCTGGGCGGCTCTGCCGAGGGCGCCGTTATCATCACCGGTGATGTCCGCATTGAACTCAGCGCCCCTCAGCGCACCGACCTGGAGCGCCTGCTGGCAGCCCGGTTGCACAACGTCCCCCCGCTGCCCGACCACTACGTTCCCCGCGAACCGTTCCTGGAACCGTTGCGCCGTGCCCTGCTGGGGGACGGCGCCACCACCCTGGGCATCATCGGCGTGCGCGGGATGGGCGGCATCGGCAAGTCGGTGCTGGCCGCTGCCCTGGCGCGCGACCCGCAGGTGCAGGCCGCCTTTCCCGATGGCATCGTCTGGCTCTCCATTGGCCGTAACCCCAACCTCCCCGCTCGCCAGGAAGACCTCTACCTGGTCCTGACCGGCGAACGGGAGAATTTCAAAGACGCCGAGCAGGGACGGCTTTTCCTGAGCACTGCCCTGGAGAAAAAGGCCTGCCTGGTCATCCTGGACGACATCTGGGACGCGCACCACGCCGGGGCCTTCCCCCGCCTGCCGGAAGGTTCGCCCGCGCGCTACCTGCTCACCACCCGCATCGGCGAGGTGCTGCAGACGCTGGGGGCACAGGAGTTTTCGCTGGACGTGCTGGAGCCGGAGCAGGCCCTCCGCCTGCTGGCCGACTGGGCCGGGCAGCCAGTGGAGAGTTTGCCGCCAGAGGCTGCAGAGGTGGCGAGGGAGTGCGGCTACCTGCCTCTGGCGCTGGCGATGGTGGGCGCGTTCGTCCGCCAGAACCCCGAAAGTTGGGGGCGCGCCCTGCGTCGCCTCAAAACGGCTGACCTGGAAAAACTGCGCACCCTCTTCCCCGGCTACGAGCACCCCACCCTGCTGGCCGCGCTGGCAGTGAGCGTGGACGCCCTGCCGGAGCGGGCGCGCGAGCGCTACCTGGACCTGGCCGTCTTTCCCGAAGAGGCGGCCATCCCGCCCGCCATCCTGCAGGCCTTCTGGGCGCCCCTGGGGCTGGATGAGGACGGCGTCCTGGACCTGATAGACGCCTTCGTGAACCGCTCCCTGGCCCGCCGCGACGAATCCGGCGCCCTGCGCCTGCACGACCTGCAGCACGACTACCTGCGCGCCACCCTGGGGGATAAACTGCCAGCCCTGCACTGCCGCTTCCTGCTCGCCTGCGCCCGGTCCCTGCTGGGCGAGTGCGCTCAAGACCTGGAGGGCCTGCCCTGGCATCGCCTGCCCGCCGGGACGCCCTACCTCTGGGACCACCTGGTCCGCCACCACATCGCCGCCGGGGCGTGGGAGGCCCTCTACCGCCTGCTGACCGATTTTGACTACCTGGAGGCCCGCTGCCGGGCGACCTCCGTCTTTGACCTGGAGACCGACTACCGCCTGGCCCTGAAGGCCTGGGGCGGCGATGCCGGACAGCGGGACGTCCTGGCCGCCTTTGAGGAGCGCCTGCGCCTGGAGGAACACCACATTGCTCCGTACCCCGACTACCTCTTTCCGGCCCTCTACAACCACCTGACCTGGCTGGATGCGCCCGACGGCCCCCTGCACGCTCTGTGCGAGAAGGCGCGGGAGGGGCGGCGGGACTGGCTGCGCTCCCTGCAGGACCCGCGTCCCCAGCCCCCGCCCTGGCTGCGCTCGCTGGAAGGGCATACGGCGAGTGTGCGGGCGGTGGCGGTGAGCGCGGATGGGCGCACCATCGTCAGCGGTTCGGCCGACCGCACGGTGAAGGTGTGGGAGGCCGAGACGGGGCGCCTGCTCCGCTCGCTGGAAGGGCATACGGCGAGTGTGCTGACGGTGGCGCTGAGCGCGGATGGGCGCACCATCGTCAGCGGTTCGGCCGACCGCCCGGTGAAGGTGTGGGAGGCCGGGACGGGGCGCCTGCTCCGCTCACTGGAAGGGCATACGGGACCGGTGAATGCGGTGGCGCTGAGCGCGGATGGGCGCACCATCGTCAGCGGGTCGGCCGACCGCACGGTGAAGGTGTGGGAGGCCGGGACGGGGCGCCTGCTCCGCTCGCTGGAAGGGCATGCGGCGAGTGTGCTGGCGGTGGCGCTGAGCGCGGATGGGCGCACCATCGTCAGCAGTAGATCGGAAGAGCGTC
>JAUQQB010000560.1 GCA_030550075.1 Chloroflexota bacterium
GTGGGGAGGGGGGAGAAAGGGGGGTGGGGCCCTTCCGCCGCTTCGCGGGAGCTCCGAACGGAATGTGGCCCGGCTGAATAGTTACCCCCCAAATTTTAAAGGCCACTCCCCAGCGCACCAATATCCCAAAGCCAGCGCTGGATTTGCTCTCGACGCGCTTCCTCCGCTTCCGCCAATCGAAGTGGACGGCCCCGTCCGTCCACAACGAGCCCTAATAATCCGCCCGCAATACGGATTCGCCGGGGGGCGCGTCGAGGCCCCCAACCCAGATCCACTGGGCGCCGCATCCGGAACCGCCGCAGTTCGGTTTCCCCAATCCCGGGAATGGGGACTACTTCCAGCCGGCCCCCACGCGCCTCAATCTCATATACGGACTCCGAGCCATCTGGCCCGCGATGATGCACCTCAACAGTGAACAGCGACTCGTCTAAGCCCACCGGGCCATCCAGAGCAGGAGCCAGAATAGTGGCCAGGGGGATCCATGGCCGGCTGTGTACCACTTCCACCATCCGCAAGGCATCTACGTCCACCAGAGCCCCCAACCCTGGAGTAAGCCCGACCGGATCCCAGAGCAGGGTCGTGATGCCCACCGGCTGCAGGGCGTCCAAAGCGACCAGGGCTAGCGCACCCGGACGGGCATGAGAGGAAAAGGCGCCACCGGTCAGAAGAATAGGCTCAAAGGCCCGGGGCAGACGCCCCAATTCCGGCCAGAGCGCTAGTAACTGTTCCCAAGCCTCTGCCAGGGCCTCGCGGGCAAACGCCAGCTCGATCCACATCTCCTCCAACGTTTGAGGGATTGAAAGCGGATGCATCGCCTTCGTCCAGACGAAGACTTCCAGGGCTTCAGGAGGGACCTCATGAGGCAGCCATCGCGCAATACGCTCATATTCCCGCCGTTGATACAGGCTCAGGATCCCCTGCCCGATCCCGCTCTCCGATCGCACGACCTGGGCCAGCAACCCGCCGTGGGCAACGGTGAGCACCGTGTGGTTCCCCCCCACATCGACCACCAGCGTTCCTCGATCCGGGGTCTCCAGGCTTAGGTAACGGGCCACATGGCTCAGCGCCCGGGCCGTTGGCAGAACATCCTTCTGGGCCCAGCTTCGCAAAAGAGAGAGCCCCGGGAGGCTTGCCATCGCCCGCTCCACGTATCGCTGGTCTATCGCCTCTACCACTGGGCCGATGTGCTCCACATCCACCCGTGGGCGTACATTTTGTAACACTCGGAGGGGAAGCTCTCGACCGGCCAGAGCCACCGCTTCCTCTCGCAGGACCGCATTCCCAGCAAAGATAATCCGGGGGCGTTCTCCTTCCGGCCGCAATCGGGCCGCCAGGGCCGCTGTTTCCAGGAGCGCCTGAACCGGCCGGGTCGCCCCGCCATCGATGCCTCCAGCGATCACCACCAGATGAGGCTCGGCGGTCGCTAAGGCCTGTAACCACTCTTCTTCACTCTGACGCCGCCCATCTTGTGGGGCCACTGAGAGAACGTCCACGACCTGCGCATAGGTGCTGGCCACTGCTCGTTGGAGACTGGCGAGGCTCCACTCCGGCGATAAGCCCCCCAGGACCACTCGAACAAGAGGCGCTGCGCTGAGAGTCACCAGACATGCATCCACGCCTGCCCCATTGGAGAGCTCAGGGACGATCAGAATGCCCTGAGGATCTAAGAGAAGACGCCCGGAGATCGCGCTGAGATGCTCCAGCGCCTGGATCCCCCCCAGGGCCACATCGGGATGGGCTGCACGCAGATGGGTGGGGGCGCTGGCGGCTGCCACGAAGCGGAAGCGGTCCTCCACGCGGGCAAACAGGAGCGCGCGGGTCTGCGTGCTTCCTACATCAATCGTCACCAAGCTTTTTAAGCTCATCTCCGCTCCATCCCAAAGATCCAGGGAACCTGTCGCACCAAGCAGGTCGCTTTCATCTATTCAGGACTTATGCGGTTGGCTTTTGTCCAGGAGGAACCGAGGTGCCTCTCCCCCCTTTATCCCCTCCTCCCTGCGGTCAAAAGGCCGCGGGGAGGGAGAATAATGTTTATTTTGGGGCTGGGGCGGGCGCCTTCGGCGCCTGCCCCAGCCCCAAAAACC
>JAUQQB010000561.1 GCA_030550075.1 Chloroflexota bacterium
GTCCTCACCCACCTCACCCGCATCCCGCCGGTGGAGGCGGGAAGTCCACCAGCAGTCCACCACGGCTCCGCCACGGCGCTGCCCTGGCCCAATGACTTCTTTGACGCGGTGCTCACCGACCCGCCGTACTATGATAACGTGAACTATTCGGCGCTTTCGGACTTTTTCTATGTCTGGTTGAAACGCAGCATCGGTGATCTTTACCCAGACCTCTTCGCAACACCGCTCACACCAAAATCTGAAGAGATTGTGCAGGACCCTAACCGCCAAGGCGGGAAGGAACGGGCCAAGGCCTTCTTTGAGCAGATGCTCACGCAGGCTTTCCGCGAGCTTCACCGCGTGCTGCGGCCGGACGGCATTGCGGTGATCGTCTTCGCCCACAAGACCACCGAAGCCTGGGAGACGGTGATCAACGCCCTGCTGGAAGCAGGTCTTTACCTGACCGCCTCCTGGCCCATTCATACCGAGATGCAGGCGCGGCTCAACGCGCAGGAAACCGCTTCGCTCGCCTCCAGCATCTACATGGTTTGCCGCAAGCGACCGGCGGATGCGCCGGTGGGCGAGTTCCCCACCGTGCGCCGGGAGATCGAGGAGCGGGTGCGGCAGAAACTTTCGCAATTCTGGGACGAGGGCATCCGCGGAGCGGACTTTTTCATGAGCGCCATCGGCCCGGCGGTGGAGGCCTTCGGCAAATACGCGCGGGTGGAGAAGCTCTCCGGCGAGCCCGTGGCCGTGCAGGAACTGTTAGAATACGTCCGGAAGGTGGTCAGCGAGTTCGCCCTGGAGCGCATCCTGCAGTCGCCGCAACTGGGCGGGGTGGATGCCGAGACCCGCTTCTATCTGCTCTACCGCTGGACCTACAACCACGCCCGGGTGCATTTCGATGAGGCCCGCAAGCTGGCCCAGGGCGTGGGGGTGGAGCTGACCAAGCTGTGGGATCGCGGAGGGCTGGTGCGCAAGCAGAAGGAGTTCGTCTCCGTGCCCGGGCCCGCCGAGCGAGGGCCGGAGCTGGAGAAGGCCAAACGGTTCACCACCATGATCGACGCCCTGCACTACGCCCTCTATCTCTGGAGCAAGAACGACCTCAAACGGCTGGCCGAGCACCTGAACCAGACCTACGGCGCCAACGAAACGTTCTGGCAGGTGGCCCAGGCCATCAGCGAGGCCCTGCCGGAAGGCGACCGGGAAAAGCAGTGGCTGCAGGGCCTGCTTTATGGCCGCAGGACCTACACCCAGACCGGCGCCCGGCAGCCTCGCCTGCTGGACGAGGGAGGTGAGTCGTGATGAAACCATGGCTTGAGGTTTGTGCGCCCCATCGGGACATCCGTGAGGGGAAGTTCGATGAAGCGATCTTCGCCGCCGACCTCTCGGACGTGGTGGCCGATCGCGGCCCGCTGGAGTATCGGGACGCCGAGCTCTTCTTCCGCAAAACCTATCCCACCCGGGGGCTCCAGCGCCTGTTAGGGAGCGTGCTATCCCGCCTCTCAGGCAAAGGCGCCGGGGAGGCCGTCATTCAAATCCAGACCCCCTTCGGCGGGGGCAAGACCCACAGCCTCATCGCCCTCTACCATCTGTTCCGCCATCCCCAGGAGGCGGCCCGATCCGAACTGGGGGAGGAGATCCTCCGGGCCGCCGGGGTGGAGCGCGTCCCCGAGACGCGGGTGGTGACCTTCGTCGGCACGGCCGCCGACCCGTTGAAGGGCAGGACCCCATGGGGCGAGCTGGCCGGTCAGCTGGGCCGCTACGACCTTCTGGCCGAGCACGACCAGAGGCGTCGGGCGCCGGGCAAAGACTTGCTCCACCAGGTCATCGGCGAGGCCCCCACGCTCATCCTGATGGACGAGATCGCCGAATACGCCGTCAAGGCCCGGGATTTCCTGGATCAGGTGATCGCCTTCTTCCAGGAGCTGACCGAGGCGGTCAAGGTGCAGCCGCGCTGCGTCCTGGTGGCGACCCTTCCCTCCAGCGCCCCTTACGGCGAAGAGGGCGAGCGGGTGCTCTACCAGCTTCAGCAGATCTTCGGGCGCATGGAGGCCATCTACACGCCGGTGGAGGACGAGGAGATCTACGAGGTCATCC
>JAUQQB010000055.1 GCA_030550075.1 Chloroflexota bacterium
GACCCTTTGGGTCGTAAGGAGGAGAGATCGAAGGGGATGGGGCGATCCTCTTCCCAATAATGCAACGAGTCTGAAGAACATATGGGGTATGGGAGGAGATCAGAATGCTTACCAAACGGATCGCAGTGATCATCGGCGGCCTCATCATTGGGATCGCGCTGGATCTTTGTGTTCTAACGCTTTATGCGATTCCGCCTGTAAAATATGGCTGGCTTTACCACCTGGGCACAGCGGTGCCGCTCGCCCTCGCTGCCATGATTGTGCTGGATGCTGTATTGAAGACGGAAATGCTCCCTTGAGATGGATGCCGCGATGGTGTGACCTTGGCTTAATATTTGATATTTGGGGGCAGATGGGCCGCCAAAGGTGGCCTATCGGCCCCTACATTCTCAGGATCCGGGGGCTCTGCTCCCTCTGAGTCATATAGCTCTTCATGGTGAGGAAACGATTTTCAAAACATTGGATCAAATCCCAGCCCCCAACATGATCAGCGCCCGCGCAGTATGCATCTGCTTCTTTTGTAGCATCCCCAATACCAGGTCCCGCCCGGTTATTATGCCAATTGTCTAACGAAAGGCCGTCTGTTCTTGCCGAAGGTTATGCCACTGAGCCCGGATACCATATTGGCTTTATCACCGAGTGAGGTCAAGCTGAATCCTTACTTCCACCCAATGATTTCCAGTGGCGTTGAAACCGCCTCGTGGTGTGCCAGAGTTCTCGATATTCATCCTTCGGAAGCGGGAGCTTCCAGCGCTGTATCTCCGCTTTCCGCAGCGGGCCCATACCCTCGTGGGGTTCCTCGGCTACGCGGAAGCGATCTCCCACGATTTCCAACCTCCGTCCGATTCGCAACCTCAAGAGCCGCGAGGCGAGGGAGAAGGGGAGGGAGAGGCAGCCTGCCTCCCCTGTAGCATCCCCCACGATTCTACGGTGCCACCAAAAGCGCTCAGCCTGATCCAAAGGCAAACCAGAGAATGATGTCTCCTGCGAATCTCCTAAGTGGAAGACCACAGCATAAGCCCCTTGCATATAAAATTCTCTGCGGGGAAACCCAACAACTTTGCACTCAATCGTGGAGGGATATTCGATGGATCCTCGTCCGCGCATTGCCATTCTGGGGGGGACCGGGAAAGAGGGCTCTGGCCTGGCGCTCCGCTGGGCTCGGGCAGGTTTCCCAATTGCCATCGGCTCTCGGAATCTGGAGCGTGCTTGCCTCACGGCAGAACGTCTGCGGCCGATGGCCCCGGCCGCTGAGCTCATCGGTCTCTTGAACACGGAGGCCGCGGCCTGGGGGGAGGTTGTGGTGGTCGCCGTTCCTTACGAAGGCCATGCGTCAATTCTTTGGGACCTTCGAGATCTCCTTGCCCGCAAGCTGATCATCGATGTGGTTGTCCCGCTGGATCCCAACAATCCCCGCCGTTACGCTCCGCCGCCCGACGGCTCCGCAACTGCCGAGGCCCAGCGGATCCTGGGCCCTGAAACCCCAGTGGTGGGCGCCTTTCATACCATCTCCCATCTCCATCTGCATGATCCCGACGAGATCCCAGAATGCGATGTGCTGGTGGTGGGGGATCACCGGGAGGCCAAGGCTCGGGTCATCACCCTGGCCGAAGCCATTGGATTCACTGCTTATGACGCGGGCCCTTTGTCGAACGCCCCGATTGTAGAGGGGCTTGTAGCAGTGCTGATTGGGCTGAACATGCGCTACAAAACGCGAGGCGCAGGGATTCGAATTACGGGTATTCCAAAGAAGGGCTGAGGTCAAAACGTCGCCTTCGAACTTCCTTTTGAAATCAGGACCAGGGAACATGAAGCCGATCACGTTATTCCCGCTCGAGGGTTTGCCGATTGTTCGTCCTGGCGATGATCTGGTCACGTTGTTAGCTGAGGCGTTACCTCCATGGGGAGGACCAGAAGAGGGAGATGTGCTGGTAGTGGCTCAGAAGATCGTTTCGAAAGCAGAAGGCCGTTTTGTCCGCCTCTCCGAGGTGAGCCCCTCTCCCCGTGCGCTGGAGCTGGCTCAGATCACAGGCAAGGATCCCCGCCTGGTAGAGGTCATTCTTTGGGACACTGCCGAGGTGCTTCGAGCGCGGCCGGGGCTCATCATCGTTGAACATCGCCTGGGGTTCATCTGCGCCAACGCCGGCGTGGATCGCTCGAATGTGGCCCCTGAAGGGGAGGAAATCGTCCTCCGCCTGCCTGAGGATCCCGATGGTTCCGCCCGACGGATTCGGGAAGGGATCCGACAACGGTTCGGCGTGGATATCGGCGTGGTCATCGCGGATAGCCACGGCCGGGCCCACCGGAAGGGAGTGATCGGCGTGGCGATCGGGGTCAGTGGCCTGCCTGCCCTGGAGGACTGGCGAGGGCGCAAGGATCTATTCGGCTACACGCTACAGCACACCGAGGTCGCGCTGGGGGATCTGCTGGCCTCGGCGGCGACGCTGTTGCTGGGACAGGCCGCCGAAGGCATCCCCGCCGTGCTGATCCGGGGTGTTCCCTTCGCTCCTCGGGAAAGCTCCGCCCGTGAGCTGGTTCGGGAGCGGGCGTATGATCTCTTCCGCTAACAACAAGTCTCAAAGAATAGTGAGCCAAGCGAAAGCACTGCCCCTGGAGGAATGGACATGATTTTATCTGGAATCCGGGTGCTGGATCTCACCCGATTGTTACCGGGGCCTTTCGCCACGCAATGGCTGGCGGCGATGGGCGCGGAGGTCATCCGGGTGGAGCCCCCGACCGGAGGGGACTGGCTTCGAGAGATGCCCCCTTTTATGGAGGGGACGGGAGCGTGGTTTGCCGCGGTGAATCGGGGCAAGAAGAGCGTGGCCATCGACCTCAAGCAGCCGGAGGGCCGTGAGCTCTTCCTCCGCCTGGTTCAATCCGCCGATGTCGTTGTGGAGGGCTTCCGGCCGGGCGTGATGGCCCGGCTGAGCTTGACTCCGGAATCCCTTCTGAGCCAGCAACCCCGTCTGGTTTATGCTTCCCTTACTGGCTACGGAATCGGCAGCCGCTGGCGAGAGCGAGCGGGACATGATCTGAACTATCTGGCGCTGGCCGGCTTTCTGGGACTCAATGGACCGCGGGAAGGTCCGCCGGTGCCGCCGGCCGTGCCGGTGGCCGATTTCGGTGGAGCGATGGCGCTGTTGATCGCCGTGCTGGCCGGCCTCCTGTATCGCGAGCGGACTGGCTATGGGATCATCCTGGATGCTTCGATCTTTGAAGTCGTGGTGACCTGGATGCAACCCTTCTGGCGGGCTCATCGCGCCGGGCTTCGGGCGGGCCGAGAGGGGATGCCGCTTAACGGCGTCTTTCCATGCTACCGGGTTTATGTCACGGCGGATGGAGGGGCGATGGCGCTGGCAGCTCTGGAACCTGCCTTTTGGCAGGCCTTCTGTAACGCGGTCGGGCATCCGGAGTGGATCCCCCGCCCTTTTGATCCCGCACTGATCCCGGAGGTGGCCGCGCTGTTTCGGAGCCGGACCCGGCGGGAGTGGGAAATGCTCCGGGAGACCATTGATGCATGTCTGGAACCGGTGTTAGAACCGGAGGAGGCCATCCGATCGTTGGACGACCTCGCCCCGGCCCTCCAGAAGGAAATCCCCAGCCTGCCATTTACAGTAGACGGACAGCGGCTGGTCGCGATGGGCCCTCCGCCTCGCCTGGGGGAACATACGATGGAGATCTTGAAGGGCATAGGGATCGAATCAGCGGATCTGGAGGACCTGGCCCGCCGGGCCATTATAAAGGTGTAGAGGCGAATTGTAGGGGCGAATAATTATTCGCCCCTACAATTATTCCTCCCCAATCAGCTCCAGCTCCGAGAACATCACGGAATAGCTATGACCGGAAGCATAGATACGCAAACGGGTTAGCGTAGCCGGGGGCGCTCCAATCGCTTGCAGTGATTCCATCAGGTTCCCTGAATCGAAGGTATACCATTCACCAGGGGGAATCCGAATATGAACGTTATAAGGAGGTGGGCAAACCTGTGGGAGACAGCTCTCCGGGGTTTGTGGGGTGACTTCCCCCTGGGCGTAAAAGCCCTGGAGCCACTGGCGATCAATGCCATTGATGTCTTTATATTCCAGACGAATCATCAGAGGGCACTCGGTCCCCACCACTCCACATACTGCAACATCCTGGAAGAGGATCTTCAAAGTGATGTGCAACTGAAGCAAGCGGAAATCCCGCACATCTTGATTGAGGACAAGAAAGACCCCGGTTTGGGCATGATCGAATCCAAAGCGCGAGATCTCCAGCACGCGACGGCCGCCTTCCGAAGCCTGAGCCACTCTCCCCTTGCTCTCGCCGGGTTGCTTCACAAATCGGAAGACAGCCCACTGATTGGGCGGAACTGGCTCGTCTACATTTCGCTCGGGTAGTGCTGCCTGAAAAAGGTCTGGTAGCAGATTCCGACCTGCTCCCAGTGGCCCTTCCACCCACCCATCCAGCCCAATCCTCGCCCGTTGATCGCTCCTCAAGGTTTGGACCCCAGTGGAACTTCCCACCTGAGCTTCGCCGGAACGCACCGTGAAATCCGTCCGGTCGTTCTGGACCTCCACGGCCAGCGTCCCGGAAATGACTTCTGCCTGCCCGTGCGGGGTCTGGATCAGGAGCTCGAGCGCCCGACGGCCTTCCAGACGGATTGCCCGAATTCGGCCGGCGCGGACATAGAGGGTGAGGCGCGCCGGCTCCGGGCTGATCTCGAAACGAGGGTAGCGAGCGCGTCGCACCTCCACCTGAGTGTTCGGATAGATCTGGACAGCGGCGAGATCCTGGGGCGCGGAAAACAACGGCTCGGAGAAGATTACCAGCCCCTGGGATTGGGCATCGGTAATCAGAAGATCGCCTTCCACCAGCCTCGAATACGGAGCGCCTGGCGTGATCGCGACCGGCTCTCTCTCCGGATGCTCGAGACGGAGGATCCCGGATAGAGTCGCTACCCGGGCCTGCGTACCGATGTGGGAAGTGCGAAGATAGGTCAGGATCTGCCATGGGATCAGGACGCTGAGCCCCGCGCAGACGAGAAAGGACAGCAGAAGAGTGATCCAGGCCAGGCGCTGCGCCTGGCTCTCAGTCCACCTCGTAGCGGATACGAAATCCCCGGAATTCACCGGTAGGCCTCTCCCAGTAGGTTTCTACATAATCCACGCGGGCTGCCGGCGGGCCCTGTTGCAGGAAAGCCAGCAGGGCCTCCACGGCTGATTGGGGCCCTTCCGCCACCACTTCCACTGTGCCATCCGAACGATTGGCCACCCAGCCGCTCAGTCTGAGGGTCTCCGCCCGCAACCGGGTGTAATAACGAAAGTTCACCCCCTGAACAATCCCATGCACGATGGCGTGAAGCCGGACCAGTTCTTCTTGGGATTTTCGTTGTCCGGTTCCCCCCATAGCTGCCTCCTTCCTCAGATGCGCTCTACATTTTAACTCACCTTGTGACGGCGCGATCGAGGGGGTGAAGCGGATGCGTTCCTGAGTACGCTATGCGGTGGCCGAAGGCTGTTGTATAACGTCATCTTCGATCCCCCTTCACCCCCAGCGAAAGCCGGGAGGAAAGGGGCCAGCCCGGCTACCCTGATGATGGTGTCCTGAACAGGACGGGTGGGCATCTTTTTCCCTGTTGCCAGGCTATGGGATTTGATGTTTACTTGCTCTGCTGCAAGCTTAGGCATGAGGATATGGGGATGGGTGGCGGAGTCGCCCAACCTCAAGGATCTCTTTTCCTCAGGAGGCGCTATGCGCGTTTTGATCACCGGTGGCGCGGGATTCTTTGGTTTCCATATGGCCAACAAGCTGCTCCAGCACGGCCATGAGGTCGTTCTGCTGGATATCGCGGATTACATCGAGGAGGATTACATTGGACCGGTATCGTTTAATAAGGGGGATGTGCGCGATCGAGAAACAGTGGATCGGGTGATGGGAGGCATTGATGCGGTGATCCACGCCGCGGCGGCGTTGCCTTTGTGGCCCCGCCGGGAGATCTTCTCCGTGAACGTGGAGGGCACTCGAACGGTGCTGGAGAGCGCCATGGCCCAGGGCGTCCAGCGGGTGGTTTTCATCTCCTCCACGGCGGTTTATGGCATTCCGAAGAAGCATCCCATCATGGAGGATGATCCCCTCCATGGCGTTGGGCCTTACGGCCAGAGCAAGATCCTGGCCGAGCACGTCTGTCAGTCTTTCCGAGAACGCGGGCTGGTGGTGACCATCATCCGGCCCAAGACCTTCATCGGGCCCGGCCGTCTGGGGGTTTTCCAGATCCTGTTCGATTGGGTGGAACGCGGGAAGCCGATCCCGATCATCGGCAGCGGCAGAAACCGCTATCAGTTGCTGGATGTGGATGATCTGACCGATGCCATCGTGCTGGCTCTTACCGTGGATGCGGATCGGGCGAACGATACGTTTAACATCGGCGCCGAGCGCTTCGGCACGGTCCGGGAGGATGTGCAGGCGCTTTGCGATCACGCAGGCACGGGCGCGCGGGTTTGGCCTCTGCCGGCGCGACCGGTCAAGGCGGCCCTTGCCCTCTTCGAAGCGCTGCACCTGTCCCCTCTTTATCGATGGGTCTATGGAACAGCGGATAAGGATTCTTTCGTGAGCATCGATCGGGCGAAAGCCAAACTGGGATGGCGTCCTCGCTACAGCAACGCCGAATCCCTGATCCGAACTTACGAATGGTACTTGGCCCACAAGATGGAGCTCGCGGGCAAGGTGGGCGTCACCCATCGGGTGGCCTGGGATCAGGGGATCCTGCGGGTGATCCGGGATTTGCTGCCATAGAGGCAGCCGTAGGACAACCGCGAGCAGTTGTCCTACTTCCACTGCCCAGGGAGAAAGGAGATGGGTTTATATTTGGTGCCGGATCAGGCGCCGAAGGAGCGGGATCCGACCCCCTAAACCTGCGCGGAGTGAGGGTGACGATGCGGGGACCATGGGAAGAACGTGAAGGGGTATTGCGCTACCGCACGCGGAGTGGGGTGGAGCTTTACCGCCTCCCGGTGCGTCTTTTTCCGGAGCTGGACGGGTATGTCTATCTGATCCTAACCGACAGCCATCGCCTTCTGGTGGATGCGGGCTCCGGATTGCCGGAAAGCTGGGAGGATCTTCAGCGGGGTTTTGAAATCGTGCGGGCTCGCTATGGATGTTCGGTGGATCTCTCTGACCTGACCGCCATCCTGGTCACCCATGGCCACATCGACCATTTCGGGGGATTGACCTTCATTCGTCCGCAGAGCCCGGCACCCGTGTTCGTGCATGAGCTGGATCGCCGGGTGCTGGTGAACTATCCCGAACGGCTGATCACCGCGGCCCAGGAGCTGCGGCATTTCTTGAGCCAGGCCGGCGTCTCCCCTGAGCGGCAGGCCGCCCTTCTCAACCTCTATCTCAGCATGAAAACGATGTTCCAGTCCACCTCCGTGGAGGGCCTGTTAGGGGATGGGGAGCTGCTTTTCGGAATCCTCCGGGTGCATCATACCCCCGGGCATTGCCCGGGCCAGGTCTGCATCCAGGTCGATGAAGTGCTGCTGACTTCCGACCACATTCTGGCGCACACCACGCCCCATCAGGCCCCGGAGCGGATCACCCGTTATACCGGCCTGGGGCATTACCTGGAGTCCCTGCGTCGGGTGGCGGCGATTCCGGGCATCGCCCTGGCGTTCGGAGGACATGAGGATCCCATCCTGGATCCCTATGGTCGGATCACGGCGATTGAGACCTTTCATCACCAGCGCCTGGAACGGGTTCTGGAGATCTGCTGGGAGCCCCGCACCATCGCGGAGATCTCCAGGGCGCTCTTCGGCCGGCAATACGGCTATGGGGTGCTCTTAGCTCTTCTCGAAGCGGGAGCTCATGTGGAGTACCTGTATGACCGGGGTTATCTGCAGGTAGCGAATCTGGACCAGCTGGAGAAGGAACCCGAGGCACCGATCCGCTATCGGAGGCTATAGATGGATCGCTGGATGAACATCGGCATCGCCTGGGTGATCATCGCCGTGGTGGCCTTCATCCAGGAGCGCTCCCGCGTCCTGGCGGGGATCCTGGCCGCCATGCCATTGAGCATCCCGCTGGCCATGTGGATCGTCTATGCGGAAACCCGGGATCTGGAACAGACTGCTCATTTCACACGGGCCACCCTCCTGGCCCTGATCCCCTCGTTCGGCTTCGTCCTTGCCGCCTGGCTACTGCTCGCCCGTCGCGTTCCCTTTGGATGGAGCCTGGTGGGAGGCTATGCCGTCTGGCTGGGAGTGTTGCTTGTATGGCGATGGCTCGGGATCCTGCGCTGAATCGCCCCGAACGCGTGGCATCGAAGGAAGAGTCGGATGGATTGGATGACGGGGAAGCAAGACGGTGAAAGTGCTTCCCTTCCCGACCTCGCTCTCCGCCCACACCCGGCCCCCATGGCGCTCGACGATCGATTTCACGATGGCCAGGCCCAGGCCTGTTCCCTCCGCTCCCTCTCCTTCCCGCCGGACGCGATAGAACTTGCTGAAAATATGAGGAAGATCGGCCGGCGGGATCCCCACCCCCGTGTCGCTGACCTGCACTGCGATATAGCCCTCTTGCTCCCGGGCGCGCAGAGTAATCCGCCCGCCCGGGGGCGTATATTTCACCGCATTGCTCAACAGGTTGAGGAATACCTGCTCCAGGCGCCGGGGATCGCCCTGAATGAGCGGGAGATTGGGAGGAAGCTCCAGGGTCAGGGTATGCTTCTTTTCCTCTGCCTGTGGACGGATGATCTGAGTTGCCTCGTTCAGGATCTCAGCCAGCGAGCAAGTCTCCATGGATAAGGCATATCCGGACTCCAGTCGGGAGAGATCCAGGAGATTATTCAATAGCTCCACGATGGTCTGCATCGCCCGTTCCACTTTTTCCACAAATTCCTGCTGCCGAGGGTTCAGAGGGCCCACCCGGGGCAGCAGGCTGACATAGCCCCGGATGGTGGTCAGCGGGGTGCGGACATCATGGGAGACGATGGAGACGAATTCTGATTTGATGCGATCCAGCTCTTTCAGATACGTAATGTCCTGCATCACCACCACATAGCCCACTCCCTCCACCGCTGTCAGACTGGCTTGAAAGGTCAAGCGGTTGGGAAGGGTGATCTCCTGGCGAACGGTCTGACCAATCGGAGGCTTCCGGTCGATCAGGGAGAGGAGTTCCGGATGGCTGACCACTGAGCGGAACAGCTGGCCCTGCGCCTGGGTAGGAAGGCCAATATGTTGCTGGGCGGATGGGTTCATCAAGATCAGCGTTTCCTGAAAATCCAACACCAGGACGGGTTCTTCAATTCCCTGGAGGATAGCTTCCAGTTTGCCTTTCTCCGCCTGAATGGCTTCGAAGAGCCGAGCCTTCTCGATGGCCACCGCGGCATAATCTCCTAACATTGTGAGAAGGTGGACGTCGGATTCCGAGAAGGCCGCCTCCTGCATGCGATTCAGCACCCCCAGAACCCCCAGGATGCGGCCATGGGCCCGAAGGGGCACATACAGGAGCGATCGCACCAGGACCCCGGTATCCAGCTGATGCACTCCGGGGCCCAGCAGGATGGGACGGCTGGTGCGGACGGCTCGTCCAACCAGGCTATCGGCGACGGGCATCATCATGGGGGGAGTGAAAGCCGCTGAGATGGCCTCTGCATCCCGGCTTCGATGGACGCGCAGATGAAGTGCCTCGTTGGCCTCATCCAGTAACCATACGCCGCCTTCCTCGGCGCGGGTCAGGTGAATCGCCGCTTCCACGATGGAAGGAAGGATTTCCTCCAGGCGGAGGGAGGCCGTCAGCGTCTGCCCGACCTCGTAGAGAACGCTGAGTTGCTGGAGCTGGTGCTGTAACCGTTCCGTCATCCCGACTGCCCGGCGGCGCTCGCGGACCAGCACTACAGTCCGTCGAAGGCATTCCAGGACTTCATCTGGATGATGAGGGGCAAGCAAGAAATCATGGGCTCCCAGACGCACCAGACGCACTACCTCCGAGGCGGATAGCGGCGGGCCAATGATCACCCAACCGATGGGGCGGGAACGTATGCGCTCCAGGAAGCTCTCCAAGCCCGATAACCTCCAGTCCACAAAAACCAGCTCCGGCTGAAGCGACTCGAGCCGTGCTTCCGCCTCCAGGATAGAGGAGACCGTATGCACTTCAAGGCGCA
This sequence comes from Chloroflexota bacterium, assembly GCA_030550075.1. Classification (GTDB taxonomy): domain Bacteria; phylum Chloroflexota; class Anaerolineae; order Thermoflexales; family Thermoflexaceae; genus Thermoflexus. The sequence goes on from JAUQQB010000055.1 coordinate 10,142, forward strand.
GCAAGCCGCTTTCCGCCGTGGCCAGCGTCTGAGCCAGAGCGGGTGAATCTCCAACAACCAGCACGCGGGTGGAGTCTGTTGGCTGTGGATTCACAGGGCTCTCCATAACTGGGCGGGCGTGTCCTGGGATGACGGGTCCCTCTCCCAAAGGGTAATGCCATGAGCCCACAATGTCAAACCCTTGTCCAACCCCTGGCCCTCGTTTCCTTCACTCGACCGGATTCCTCAACACCCCAATCCCCTGGACCTCCACCTCCACCCAATCCCCCGGGCGGAGCGGCCCGACGCCGGCCGGGGTTCCCGTTAGAATCACGTCGCCGAGCTCCAGTGTCATCACTGATGAGATGTAAGCGATCAGCACAGGGATCGGGAAAACCATCTCCCGCGTGTTCCCGCGCTGACGGATCTCTCCATTCACCCGGCAGAGGATTTCGGCGTTGCTGATCTCCTCCAGAGAAAGATGGGTGACGATCCAGGGCCCCAGGGGACAGAACGTATCGAAGCCCTTGCTTCGGGTCCACTGGCCATCCCGTCGCTGTAGATCCCGGGCCGTCACATCGTTCCCACATGTCACCCCGAGCACATAAGCCCATGCCTCGCGCTCCGGGATATCTTTCCCCCGGCGTCCGATCACGACAGCCAGCTCCGCCTCGTGCTCTACCTGCCGGGATTGGGGTGGAAGCCGGATTGGGCTTCCAGGGCCGATCACTGCGCTCGGCGGTTTGAGGAAAATCAAGGGCTCGGATGGGACCTCCGCTCCATGCTCGCGGGCATGCTCCACGTAATTCCGGCCCACCGCGATAATCTTGGAGGGGACGCAGGGAGCCAGCCAGGTCGCAGCAGCCACAGGGCCCAGCGGATTTCCTCGGGAAACCTTCCCCTGGAATGGATCGCCGGAAAGCGCGTAGAGCTGGTCATCTTCGACGATCACGAATTGCGGGCCGTTGGGAGTGAGGATCCGTCCGATGCGCATCGCTGGCCTCCTATTAAATTAGGAGTTACGCAGTTGAAAGCTCTAAAGGTGGGACGGAATGGCCCCACCCCCCTTTCTCCCCCCTCCCCACGGCCCTTT
>JAUQQB010000562.1 GCA_030550075.1 Chloroflexota bacterium
ACGGCAAAATCCCCAGGGAGACCGTCGGGAAGGATAGGGCGAAGAGCAGCACAATAATGATCAGCGCTAAGGAGGTGCGGGGGATCACCGTCGCCGGCCGGATGGTCTCCTGCGCCGCCTGCGACACGGATTCCAGACCCACGTATGAAATCACGGCGATCGAAACCGCATACAGCAACTGATGCAGCGAGGGGAACTGGGTCTGCCATTGATGCACAAACAGCTCCGGCCTCCAGGCGAAGGCGAACCCGATCACAATGATGCTGCTCTCCATCACCAGATCCAGCGCCCCCAGCACCTCATTGAGCAGCGATGACTCCCGGATTCCTTTGATGTTCAGGAGCGCCAGCAGCAGGATCAGGGCTAACGTCTCCCCCAGCCAGATCAGGTTCACCTCCGGGAGCGGCCCCAGGGCCATCCGGAACTCCCGGAACTGGGGGAAGAAGAAATTGATATAGCCCGCCGAGGCCATGGCGAACAGCGCCACGTCCACCGTGTAATCCAGCATCAGGGCCGCCCCCGCCACCAGCCCCCAGAAATCCCCCAGCCCCCGCAGCACGAAATACTGGCCCCCGCCGGCCGAGGGATAGGCGGCGGCCATCTCCGTGTAGGCCAGGCCAACCATAATGTAAACGATCCCGGCGATGAGGAAGGCCAGGGGGGTGGCCCCCTGGGCGGCAGCCATCACCAGACCGAGGGCGACATAGACATCCGCCCCCACATCCGCATACCCCCAGGTGAACGACCCCCAGACCGTCACCTCCCGCCGTAACCCCACATGTCGAACCGATTTCTCCGTCGTTGCCGTGACCACAGCCAGCCTTCTCCGTAGCAGATGGTTTCCGTGGAAGATTCCCTCATCCCTGAAGGTAAAGCCGTCCGGAGCTGCATAAAGCTCGCGCGTGTATCCGCTTTCCTCCTTTCCGCTAAAATCCAGGGGAACTACCTTAGCCAGGAGGGGCAAAGCCGTCCTGAAGGAGCACTGAAGGGAAGCTTAAGAAAACCTTAAGCGGGGCGGATATTGGCCCTTCCCATAAAGGCCACTTCGGGGTTCTTCACCCGCCTTACGCGCTCAGGATCAGCGAACGAGCCAGGACAGCCAGGGGTTAGGCCCCCACCTGGGGGAAAGCGGGACTTTTAGATCTTCTCTTCCCACGGCCCGAAGGGCTGTGGGAAGAGAGAGCATAGCCCCTCATCGGATCAGCCCGAGGTCCGCTAAAGCTCGCTGAGCCGCGATCGGGGCCTGCAGAATCGGTTCCAGGCTCTCCAGAGCCTGCAAAACCGGGCGAAGCACTGGTTCGCGGGGCCCGGTGGCCAGGGCTTTCAATACGTGATGAGCGCCCTGGCGAAGCCAGGCGGAGTCGGAATGATGGACCAGCGCCTCCAACAGCGGGCCCAGGCTGGCTTCCCCCAGGCGGATCAACCCTTCCGCAGCCAGCCATCGGATGCCGGAGTCCGGATCGTCGATCAGGATCTGGACCAGCCGATCCGTCACGCGGGGATCCTGGATTTCCACCAGCGTCCGGGTGATTTCCCAGCGCAGGAGGTCATCGGCCTGGGCCCTGGCCTCCCAGAGCGGCTCGATAGCCCGTGCACCCAGCGCGACCAGCGCGCGGCGAGCAGCCTGCACCGCCGCGTGATCCATGGAGCTCAGCGCGTTCAGATATTCTGCGACCTCAGGATCGGGTTCCCTCATTTCGGTCATTGTGCATCCCCGGCCTGCATCTTCAGGGTCAGCGATATGCATCATTTCGTTTTCGAATCTCCAGGATCTGAAGCCGACGATCCTGCCGCTACACATAGAGACGATATTCGCCAGCGCGATAACTCAGGAGGAGCCCCCGATCATGTCGGATCTTCGTCAAATGGGGGTTCGCCTCCTCCGCCAGCGAGGCGACTCGTTCCAGGATTTGCTGGCGGTGCTTGGGCGGCAACCGCTCCAGAGCCTTCAGCGCTTTTTTAGTTGGACTTTGGACAAACGGGCAGTCTGATTTCTCGTTCAGGCCCTTCCCTTGCGCGAGGCAAGCCCCTCCCCCCTTCCCCCCTCCCCGCGGCCCAAAGGGCCGCGG
>JAUQQB010000056.1 GCA_030550075.1 Chloroflexota bacterium
CTCCCCACGGCCCTTTGGGCCGTGGGGAGGGGGGAGAAAGGGGGGTGGGGCCCTTCCGCACGCTTCGCGGGAGCTCCGAACGGAATGCGGCCCGGCTGAATAGTTACACCGGAATGATAGATGCGCCGGAATGATGGTGAAGGAGTGATCCTGGGAACCAGGGAGGTTTCGAGTGTTGAGGGGCAGGCCATCTTCAGACCTGCCCCTTGAACCCCTTTTTCCAACTTTGTCCCTCAAGGAGCTGCAGAGGGGGAACAAACATCTTGAGGACTGATCCGGGAGCTAGGAATTTCCAGGAGCCTTCCAGACCTGGAACCATACGGTCGCCACAGACCCGGAGAGGGTCAAAGGGAGCTCGCGCGAACCCACGCGCGGGCCAAAGCCTCTAGCTGAAGGCCCAGCCATGGGCCTGCGAATAGCAGGATAACCTCAGCGATCCACCAAGCGATGCCAAACCAGACGACTGAGCGTGGCATGGGGCGCAACGGCGCGCTCTCTTTGGAGAACGCGAGCAGCTCTCGTAATAGCGCCCAACCCAGAAGGCCCACGCTGCCAATTAGCGCCAGCGCCAGAACCGGATGGGAGGACAATATCAGACGGGTGAACGCCCATCGCGCGGCAAATCCCGCAAAAGGAGGAACATCGATCAGGGCCATGCCGCTTCCCAGCAGAAGCGCGATCACCCATGGTCCCTGATCCAGCGGAATGCGGCCGGATTCGGTAGAGCCACTCATCCGACGGTGGGCTGCCAGCCCGAAGGCGAGCCCCAACAAGGCGACCACCCGAATCCCCAGGGTCCAGGTGCTCAGGTGAACCCCCTCAATCGTTCCGAGGCCCAAAGCCAGCCATGAGATGCCACTGGAGGCCAGCCAGGTATACCCTCCGATCACGCCCCAGCCTCGTTCCGCCAGGGCCAGCACTGCGCTGCTCAACATCATCAGGACCCCAATCATTTGTAAGCCGACACCCCACCCGGGGAGCTGTGTTAGCCATGGGAACTCTTGAGCCCAGGCGAGCAGCCAGAACCAGGTTCCATAATTTAGCAGAAACACTGTGAAGGCCGCCCCAACTGGAGCACCTTCCGCGAACAGGAGCACGACCCAGCGGTAAGCCGGCCAGACCCCTAACCAGAGGACGAGGGCCATCCCGATCCACACAATGGTTAACGTTGTCCAGAGGGGTTGCCCTGGGTTCAGGATCGCTTGTTCCGTTGCCCAGGCAGCGGTGACCCAGGCGAGGAATCCCAGGCTGGTCGCGATGAGATACTGGGTCGCCCCTTCCATGCCATGTCCTTCCCCCAGTAGCGTCAGCGCCAGCAACAGAGCGGCGCTGCCGATGAAAAATGTCCCCAGGCTGATCGGCCGTAATAACAGGCCGATGGTCCACAATCCCCCGGCGGCCAGGCCAATCGGATAAAGGCGGCGCTCGAACCGGAAGGGCCACGCGGTCAGGAACATCGGGGCGGCGCATCCCCAGAGCATGCTCAGGATCCAGCGGTCTGTTTCCGTCAGACGAAGGGTTCGCCCCAGCAGCACCAGCGGCGCGCCCAGAGTGCTCTGATCCGGGCGAGCGACGGTGAGGGGCCAGGGGGCGAGCCAGAGAAAGCCCACCAGCGCCGCGGCGACCCCAGCTGCGAAGGGAGCCGCCAGAGGGGTCCGACGGAGCGGATAGACCACAGGAGCGGTCAGGAAGGGAACAGCGAGCAGGATCAGCAATGGAAAGTTCACCCCAACACCTCCTGACGGACCAGGGTGAGAGCGACCGCGAGGAATGCGACCAGGAGGTTTATCCCCGCCATCAGCCCGATCGCCAGCAAGCTATCCTGCACGGAGAGGTAAAAAACCTGGTAGCCATTCAACATCGTCAGCACGCCCAGCCCGGCTTTCAACGGCGAACGGCTCAGCGTGGCGATCAGCAGGCCGATCCCAATCAGGGTGTACGTCACAATCAGGAGCGATGGAGAAGCGATGGGCAGGGGAAAACGGATGGTGATCATGCGAGCGAGGCCATAAAGAAAGAGGGCGGCCAAGATGCGGAACCGCCAGTGAACCACCGGGCGAGCGGTCAGGGTTTTGGGAGCGGTCGTCCGGGCCCGCCGGCCAGCGAGATAGAACAGCAAGGCCAGAAGGGCACTGTTGAGGATCTGAATCCCAGCCAGCTCCGTTGGGACTTCAGCAGTTTGCCGGAGGAGAACTCCACCTGTCGCGCCCATCAGGGCCCACACCATGAGCATCCCGCGCCAGTCATCAATGGCCAGCACGAGCCCCGCCAGGCCCACGACTGCTAGAAGGATCAGCTCGCTGATGCTCCAGCCGCCGATCACGCTGTCCTCCCCGCTGCGGTCAAATTCTGATCCAGTTTAGAGGCACCCGAATGGAATGCACAAGCCTCAGCAAGCGACTCTTCTTCCTTCATCCGTGACCCTTGAGACCGTAGGGATCAAGGGGGAGGCATTCTTCCGCCTTGCGGAAGAGACATACGGACAACGACTTGAGTTATGATAATATTCAACCGATGTTTCAGTTTTGGGGGGAAGGCTCTCAGGCTGTGGGAGCCACTGGGGTGAGTCCACCCCTGCCATCTTCCTTTCTGGAGCGCAAAATGGCACGTAGGGGGAATTCATCCGTAATTCTTCAACGGGTCCGAGCCTGGACGGTGCCCAACCCGCGGACAATCGCGCGGGAGGTGTTGCCGAACGGCATCATTGCCCTTGCCTACGAGAATTTCAGCAGCCCCTCGGTGGTCCTTTCTGGCCTCCTCTGGGCAGGGGCGGTGGATGAACCTCCGGATCGGACCGGGCTGGCCGCCTTCACAGCGGAAATGCTGACCCGAGGGACCACGCATCGAACGTTCCACGAGATCTATGAGACGATTGAGTCAGTCGGCGCCAGCCTGGATATCGGGGCGGGCTACCATACGACCGGCTTCAGCTTGAAAGCCCTGGCCGAGGATCTGCCCGTGCTGCTGGAGATCCTGGCGGATGTCCTGCGGGACCCCACGTTCCCGGAGGAGGAAGTGGAGAAGGCGCGGGGGGAGATCCTTACGGATCTGCAGGAACGGGAGCACGACACCCGACGGATGGCCGGGCTCCGGTTTCGGGAGACGCTCTTCCAGGGCCATCCCTATGGACGAAGCGTGGATGGCTATCGAGAGACCGTGCAGGCCATCACCCGGGAGGATCTGGCGGCCTTCCACAGGAAGTTTTACAGCCCGGGGCGGATGATCATCGCTATCGTGGGGGCCATCCATGCCGAGGAGGGGATCGAGGCCATCCGGCGGGCTTTCGGGGATTGGGTCGCCCGGCGGCCGGAGCCGGATCCCCTGCCGTCGGTCCCGCGTCCGGGTCGTTGGATCCATGTTCACACGCCGATCCCGGGCAAAACCCAGACAGATCTCGTGCTGGGCACGGTGGGGATGGCCCGTAAAGATCCGGACTATTACGCGGCCGCGCTGGCGAATTGTGTCCTGGGGGTTTTCGGGATGATGGGCCGGCTGGGGGATCATGTTCGAGACCGGGATGGGCTGGCGTATTACGTTTACAGTCGTCTGGACGCTGGTCTGGCCCCCGGGCCATGGAACATTATCGCTGGGGTAGCCCCCGAGCATCTCCCCCGCGCGGTGGAGGGCATCCGAACTGAGATTCGCCGTCTGCTGGAGCGACGGGTTCCGACGAAGGAGCTGGAGGACAACAAGTCGTTTTTGATCGGCTCCCTCCCGCTCCGGCTGGAGACCAATGAAGGGATCGTAGGGGTTCTCGTTGATATGGAGCTGTTTGAGCTGGGCCTGGATTATCTGGAACGCTATCCGGAGATCATCGCCAGCCTCACCGCCGCAGAGGTCCAGGCGGTGGCTCGCAAATACCTGGATCCGGATTGTATGGTGCTCTCCACGGCAGGCCCGGAGCTGGATCTCCCCGAGCGTTTTCCCAGGTAGGCGCAACCCCGGGAAGGCACCTCTGTAAAAGCAAACTCGTGTTGCGAATTCGGCGGATCCAGGGGGTTGTTCCTTTCCTTCCTCCCTGCGGCCCGAAGGGCTGCGGGGAGGAAGGGGGAGAGATTCCTCGACTCCCTTTGCTGGAGACTAACGGCGTAAGTCCTGAAAGAAGCGGAGAGACTCCTATGGATGTGGAGATCCGCGTGGAGATCATCGCCCTGGCGGATGAGGCGGTCTGGCTGCTACAATCGCCACACGGGGACTGGACCCTGCCAGGGGGGCCCTTGGCAGAAGGCGAAGATCCCGTGGATGGCGTTCGGCGATGGATGATCCGAATGGCCGGGGCGGAGCCCGAGGAGCCGGTGATCCTGGAGGCCGCCTCCCGTCAGGAACAGGGGCGCTGGCAGCTGATCCTGCGTTACGCCTGCCGTCTGCTTCAGGAGCCTCGCCCGGCCTCCGAGCTCCCCGGGTCCGGGCTTTTCCACATTGAGCACCTTCCTCCACTGGATCCCGGACAGCGAGCGGCAATCTATCGGGCGCTGCAGGTGCTGTGAGCCGGCAGGGCAGGCCCCTGTCTTTCCATTGCTTTTCGGAAGTCGGACCGTTTGAGGACCGGGCGGAACAGCTTGCGGTTGCCTCCTGAATCCCTACTGAACTGGTGCCTGTGCAGACAGTTCTTCCCCTCATTCAATTAGGCTCCGGACCGATTCGGCGATCCCTCCGTCCGGGGCTTTTTGGGGGGTGGGCTGGCCGGGCACTTCCACCATTTGATCTGGCCCGAACCAGAAGAGGAAATGGGCCCCCGATCTCATTTGACAAAGTCCGCTCCTTGAGCTAACATGTTTGTAGTTTGGAAAATGATTCTCTTTAAATAGAGGTTTTCCATGAATCGACGTTCAGAGCGATTGAAGGCGATGCTGGAAGGGCTGCGGGCGTCCGGATTGCGGTTGACGCCCCAGCGGGTGGCCATCTGCGAGGTACTGGCGACGAGCCGGAACCATCCCACGGCCTATGACATCTATCGGCGTCTTCGCCGACGGTTCCCCACCATGAGCCTGGCGACAGTTTACAAGACCCTGGATGCGCTGGTGCGGCTGGGCCTGGTGAGCGCGCTGGGGGATGCCGGGGATGGGATGGTGCATTACGACGGAGACACCGAGCCGCATATCAACCTGGTCTGCCTCTCCTGCCACCGGGTGCAGGACCTGGAAGGTGTGGATGTCCGAGTGTTGCATCAACGGATAGCGGCCCGCTCGGGCTATGCCCTCCAGGGAGCGCGTCTGGTCTATTACGGCCTTTGTCCGGATTGCCAGCGGAAAACCGAAGCATCCATCGCAGAAGGAGCTTGAACGATGGGAGGGCAGATCCGTCGCTTCATTCTGGAGGAGCGCCGGTTGGAGTTCCCCTTCGTAGGATTAACTCTGGCCGCGTTAATTGGCGGGATGGCTTCCCACTGGGCGGCCCCCGGAGCGGAGAGAGTCTTCTGGTTCATGGCCTATGTGTTCGGGGGCTTCTATGGCGTGCTGGATGGCGCTCAGGCGTTGCGTGGGGGGCGCCTGGACGTGAATGTGCTGATGTTGCTTTCCGCCCTGGGGGCCGCCCTCATCGGGCACGCGGAAGAGGGTGGCACGCTGTTGTTCCTCTTCTCTTTATCGAACGCTCTGCAGACCATGGCCCTGGAGCGCACTCGCCAGGCGATCCGACGGCTGTTGAACCTTCGCCCCCCTGTTGCTCGCCGCATCCGTGATGGGGTAGAGGAGACGATCCCCATCGAGGCGATTAAGGTGGAGGATCGCCTGCTGGTTCGGCCTGGCGAACGGATCCCGGCCGATGGGGTAGTGATCGCGGGCTTTTCGGCTGCCGATGAATCCTTGCTGACCGGCGAATCCATGCCCGTGCCGAAAGAGCCGGGGGATCCCGTTTTCGAGGGCACGCTCAATGGCTACGGAGCGCTGGAGATCCAGGTCACGCGCTCGACCTCGGACACGATGCTGGCGCGGATCATCCATCTGGTGGAGGAGGCACAGGCCCAGCGGGCCCGCACGCAACAGGCCATTGACCGCTTCGAGCAGCGCTACGCATGGGCGGTCCTGGCCGGGGCGGCGCTTACACTGATCCTTTCCGGGCTCTGGGGGGATTCCTTCAATCGAGCCTTCTACCGGGCCATGACCCTGTTGGTGGTCGCTTCGCCGTGTGCCCTGGTGATCAGCACCCCGGCTGCCTTCCTCTCCGCAATCGCCGCCGGGGCCCGGCGGGGGCTCCTGTTTAAGGGCGGGATGGTCCTGGAACGCTTGGCCCGGGTCCGGGTCGTGGCGATGGATAAGACGGGGACCCTCACGGAGAACCGGGTGGCGGTGCAGGCCGTACGCGCGCTGGATGGAAACCATGCCGATGCGATCCTGGCCATGGCAGCGGCGGTGGAGGCCCGTTCCGAGCATCCGATTGCCCGGGCCATTGTGGAGGAAGCGCGGGCGCGCGGCCTATCCTTCCCGGAGATCCGGGATGTGGAAGCCCGTCCGGGGCTGGGGGTGATCGGTTCCGCCGATGCTCATCGCATCTGGGTGGGCTCCACCCGTCTGTTCCAGCAGGAAGGCGTTCCGCTTCCCACGGAGGTGCATGCCCTGCTGGAGGAGGCACAGCGGGCCGGCCGGACAGCTCTGCTGGTCTACGACGGGCAGTGGCGGGGCCTGATCGAGGTGGCGGATCGGGTTCGACCCGAGGCTGCGGAGGCGGTGGAGGTCTTGCGCCGCCTGGGGATCGAAGTGGTGATGCTGACCGGGGATCATGCGGGTGTCGCCCGTGCCGTGGCCCAGGCGGTGGGGATCCGGCGTTTCGAGGCGGGGCTGCTGCCGGAGGAGAAGCTGGAGCGGATCCGTTCGCTGGCTCCGTCGGTTGGGCCGGTGGCGATGGTCGGGGATGGGATGAACGATGCCCCAGCCCTGGCAGCGGCCTCGGTGGGGATCGCCATGGGGAAAATGGGGAGCGATGTGGCCATCGAGACGGCGGATGTGGTGCTTCTCCAGGAGGATCTCCGCCGGGTTGCTGAGGCCATTGCTCTGGCCCGCGCGGCGATGCGCACCGTGTGGCAGAACCTGGCCTTCGCCAGCGGCGTGATCGTCCTGCTGGTCGCCCTCACGTTCGGGCTGGGGATCCCCCTGCCGCTGGCGGTGGTCGGACATGAGGGGAGCACGTTGCTGGTGGTGCTGAACGGCCTGCGGCTCTTTCGATGGGGATGGCGATCCGCCGGCGGCAGAGAGGCCGAATCGAGGACGGCTCCCGTCTGAACAGAGGACATCCCGATCTGTGCTTTGGGCGACGGCGGCGAAGCCGCCGTCGCCCAAAGCATTCCGAATATTCGGGTGCGGGGATCTTTCAACCCCCTTGTCCCCATTTCGTGAGCGGGATCCTGCGGGCGTTGGCCAGTCGCTCCAAGAGCGGACGGCCGCGCTCGGGAATGACGGGTTTCCCCCTACACCTCGTAAATGGAAATCCGATCTCCCGAATACATCAAGACCCGATTCGCATGGGAAAAGAGGTTAGAATAGCTGGGGGGATCGGAGCAAGCGATGAAGGTGGTCGCCTGATCCTGGAGGGTGCTTGAGAATCCAATTATGGGCTATGAGTATGAATGCGTGCCAGGTGTGTGGCCATCTGTTTGGAGTCGGGCACGGAGCGAAGCGGAGTGCCCGTTATGAGCGCACACAAAAAGGGAACGGGCACTTACGCGCCCTACTACGAATGAAACCCCTGTTTGTAGTCGGGCACGGAGCGGAGTGCCCGTCCAAGCATTCCCCAAAGAAGAACGGGCACTGACGTGCCCGACTAAGGGAATGAAGGGAATGTCTGAAAATTCAGTGATGAACGATGAGTATGGATGCGCGCCAGGCGTCTGGCCATCATAATGAATCATGGCGACATAGATGAGCGCCGCGCTGGTCTCGGTCAGGTCTTCGTTATCCTGGCTCCGCCGCGTCAAGCAAATTTTCGGACACCCTCTGAGAGACCTGATGGAGTTTCTGGATGCTGCGGGTTTCAGTCATCGTGACGGTCAAAAACGAACAGGATTCCATTCCGGAGCTACTGGATTCCCTGGCCCTTCAATCCCGTCTCCCTGACGAGGTGATTGTGACCGATGGGGGATCGACCGATGGGACCCTGGAGCGTCTCCGAGCAGAGCGGCGGCTGCCGTTGCGGGTGATCGAAGCCCCGGGCGTCAATATCTCCCAGGGGCGTAATCAGGCGATTGCCGCCGCCCGAGGAGAGATCATCGCGGTGACCGATGCGGGGGTGCGCCTGCATCCCGACTGGCTGGCGCATCTGCTTCGCCCCTTCGAGGAACGGCCGGAGACGATGGTGGTCGCCGGGTTCTTCCTGCCGGATCCCCGCACGCCGTTCGAGGTGGCGATGGCCGCCACCGTGCTGCCGGAGCTGCGCGAGATCCGGCCGGATCGTTTCTGGCCTTCCAGCCGCTCCATCGCTTTCCGCAAAACCGCTTGGGAGGCAGTCGGCGGCTATCCAGAGTGGCTGGATTACTGCGAGGATCTGGTCTTCGATTTCGCCCTGTATGAGCGTTTCGGCCCCTTCGTCTTTGTGCCTGAGGCAGTGGTTTACTTCCGTCCTCGCCCGACCATGCGGGCGTTCTTCCTGCAGTATTACCGGTATGCGCGGGGAGATGGGAAAGCGGATCTCTGGCGGCTGCGCCATGCGATCCGCTACAGCACTTACCTGGGCCTGATCCCGGCGCTGGCCGGGCTCAGTCTGGGGGTTCATCCGCTGTTCGCCCTGGGTTATCTGCTGGGGGGATGGCTTTATCTGCGCGTTCCCTATCGCCGCCTCTTCCGGCTCTGGCGAGGCTACCCATGGCCGGATCGAATCCGGATGGCCCTCTGGGTCCCGTTGATCCGGGTGTGGGGGGATCTGGCCAAGATGTGTGGCTATCCGGTGGGCGTGTGGTGGCGCTGGCGTCATCTCCGGGGGCTCCACAGGCCTCGCGGGTTCACCGGGCTCCGGCCCCGGGGAACGCAACCGGTTCCTGCTGGATAGAGAGGTGCCGTTCATCTCCCGGCATCGCCGCTGTGGGACATTCGGAGGAAGAGGAGCCGTCCAAAATGGAGCTCCGGAACGGAATTTCATAAGATTGTGTTGCTGCGTTGCTCCCGATCCCTTGTATGATACGTTATAGCTGATTGCGGGGTTGTGATCCGGAGTTCCGTTGCTGGCCTTCTTCCCCGGATTTTTGGAGCTGGCTGTGCCTCGAGGGCGTCTGACTCAGCCCACGCAGGTTGAATTGCCTATCCTCATGGGAGTGTCCTATGGGAACGAAGAATGAAAAAGCCGGGCAAGGATTGCGGATCCTGTTGGGGATCACCGCCCTGGTCATCGGCCTGCTGACTGCGTGGGGCGCGCTGGTGCGCACCACCGGATCCGGTCTGGGCTGTCCGGACTGGCCGCTATGCTATGGGCGGGTGATTCCCCCACTGGATAACATGGCGGCCTGGTTCGAGTGGATCCACCGGCTTCTGGTGGCCAGTATGACGCCGCTGCTGGCGCTTTCCGCTTTCATCGCCTGGCGAAAGGAGCGACGTCCCAATCTGTATCGCCCGCTCTTCTATGCGCTGGGGCTGGTCTTCGGGCAGGCGCTTCTGGGCGGGCTGACAGTGATCCTGGAACTCCCGCCCACGATGGTGGCGGTTCATCTGGCCTTGGCGCTGACGATTCTGGGCCTCACGCTGGTGGCAGCCGTGCGCGCCTCCGCCCCGTGGTCCGCCCATGCCCCGCATCGGGAGCTTTCTTCCGTTCAACCGGCCGCCAGCGCAATGCGCTGGATCGGCATGACAGGTATTGGGGTATTCGCGCTCACCCTGGTGGGGGCGACGGTGACGGGGAGTGGGGCTTCGTGGGCGTGCTCGAGCTGGCCCTTCTGCGAAGGGTGGGTCGTCTGGCCGGGCGATCTGCTGGGTCGCGTGCATATGCTGCATCGACTGGTCGCCCTCGGCGTGGGCCTCGCCCTGGCCTGGCTCACGGTGCGGCTGGCGACCTGGCGGGGGATCTCGCGCGGGATCTTCCACTGGATTCTGGCTGCTTTTATGCTTTACCTGATCCAGATCGGCCTGGGGGCTATCAATCTGTGGATGAGGTTCCCAGCCTCTTTGAACGCCCTGCATCTGGGGCTGGCGACGGCGATTTGGGCGGCGGTCGGGATCGCCTGGGCGTGGGCGCTGGGCGAAGCGCAGTGGGTGGAAGGAATCCCTGAAGAAACGGTCCGTCTGCGGAACCTGTGGGAGCCATATTTCACGCTGACGAAACCGGGGATTGTAGCGCTGCTCCTGGTCACCACGGCGGGGGCGATGATGATCGCCCATGGCGGCCTGCCCCCCATCCTCACGTTTATTTACACCTTGCTGGGCGGCTTTCTGATCTCCGGTGGGGCCAATGCGATGAACAATGTCTGGGATGCGGAGCTGGACCGGCGGATGCATCGCACGGCCCGCCGTCCGATCCCGGCCGGCCGGCTGGGGCGAGGGGAAGCCGCAGGGGTGGCGATCCTCTTTTCCGTCCTCGGCCTTTTACTTTTATGGACCTTTGTGAACGCGACGGCGGCGTTGCTGGCGCTGGCGGGGTGGATCTGGTATGTGGTGATTTATACGATGGGGTTGAAGCGGTGGACGCCGCAGAACATTGTGATCGGGGGAGCAGCAGGCGGGTTCGCCCCGCTGGTGGGCTGGGCAGCGGTGACCGGGCGGGTCGATCCGATGGCGCTGTTTTTATTCGCGCTGATCTTCTTCTGGACGCCCCCGCACACCTGGGCGTTCGCGATTCTGACGGAGCGGGACTATCGAGAAGCGGGCGTTCCGATGCTGCCGGTGGTGACCGGCGCAGGCCCGGCGGCGTTCCAGACCTTTCTATACACGATCCTCCTTGTGCTACTCACGCTGATCCCCTTCGCCGCTGGGATGATGGGCTGGATCTATCTGGCTGGGGCGGTGGCGCTGGACGCCTGGTTGCTGTTCCTGGCGTTTCGCCTCTGGCGAGCGCCGGAGAAGGCCATCGCCCGCCAGATGTATCACGCCTCCAACTCGTACCTGTTGATGTTCTTTATCTTGATGGTCGCGGATCGTATCATCCGTCTTTAGGGGTAACTATTCAGCCGTTCTCCCGCAATGCCTATACGGATAGAGGCGGTTTCCTCCTGGGGGCTTTTGGGGCCGAGCCGCGCGCCGAAGGCGCGCGGCTCGGCCCCAAAATATTCTTTTATCCCCCCTCCC
>JAUQQB010000563.1 GCA_030550075.1 Chloroflexota bacterium
GCGCCTTCGGCGCCCTGTTCCGCCCCCAAAGCCCCCATGGGAAACGAACTGCGTAAGTCCTAATTGGATATAATGGGCTTAAATAACCATCGGGGTTTCTGGGGGTTGGGGTGGGAGCCGAAGGCCCCTGCCCCAACCCCCAGAAGAGGTGCCGCACGAATGGTTTTGCAAAACATTTGGTTAAATACACGGTTGAAGGATCGGATCGCTGATTCGCCAAGGAAAGGGGATTTCCATGACACAGCCTGGAATTCGAACGGGGACAATTACCGTCGATTTTCTGACTCCCACGCATCGAATCTCTGCCCAGATGGTATTGAGAGGTCGGGTTCTGGGGGATGTCTTAAATGATGTTCGGACCTCCTTTATTCCCCTAGAGGCTGTGTTCCTCTCCCGCCTGGAGGAGCCCGCCCGTATCCTTCAAAGTTTCGGAGCTGCTATCTTGAGCAAAGATCACATCACCATGGCGATCGTTAACGTAGGAATCGAGATGGCCCTAAAGGCCGTCTCCCCTACATACGGCTCTCGAAAAGCGTATAGAGTATTCGCCACCATACCCGGCTTTGAGATCGAAGGAACCATCGAATTCATGGGCCGCCCCGATCTTCATGCGCTCCTGGTAACGAACGTGGAACGCTTCATCCCGATCATGAATGCAAAGGCGGTGATGAGCGAGCGGCCTGCTACGAATTTCGCCGGCGAGCTGATCTTTGTGAATCGAGATTTCATCGGATTGTTCTCGCTAAGCGGAGAGGTGGCTCAAGGATGACCCGCATCCTGGTGATCGATGATGATCTCGGGCTCCTGCAGATGGTCCGCCTGATGCTGGAGCGAGCCGGGTTCGAGGTGTTCACCAGCGCCGATGGCGCGGATGGGATTGAGAAAACCCGCCAGCTCCGGCCGGATCTGGTGATCCTGGATTTGATGATGCCGGAGATTGACGGCTTTCAGGTGCTCCAGGCTATCCGGAATGATCCGCTGGTCAGCGACATGCCCGTCCTGGTTCTCACTGCGCGGGCACAGCCGGTGGATCGGGAGGCTGCCCTTGCCGCCCGGGCGGATGATTACCTGGCCAAGCCAGTCTCTCAGAAGGAGCTCCTGGAGCGGATTCAGGAGGTCCTGAACCGACGCCGGCGAGCAGGCGGCCAGGGTTCGGTCGTGCTCTTCCTGGGCCTTCGGGGGGGAACCGGAACCACCACGCTGGCGGTGAACACCGCGCTGGCGCTGATTCGCAGCGGCCCGGTGGTGTTGTGGGACGCCAGCCTGAGCTCCGGCCATGCGGGGCTTCATCTCCGGATCGCCCCGCGAATCTCTTGGTTGGATTGGTGGCGGGATGGGTGTTCAAAAGAAAACCTGGAAGCCCATCTGATGTCTCATCCTGCCGGACTCAGCTTGTTTCCCGCTCCTCTGATGCCGGTTACAGAGGCGGTAGAAGAATCCCTGGTGGGCCTGACGCTGGACTTTCTCCGAGAGCGTTTCGCCTTCGTGGTTATTGACGGCCCTTCCACCCTGGTGCCCCTCGGCCTTGTCTTCTGCCAGCAAGCGAATCCGATATTCCTGGTGATGAGCCCTGAGGCGAGCTCTCTGCAGACTACAGTGATGACCCTGCGCGCCCTGCAATCTGCGGGAATCCCAATGGAGCGAATGCATGTTGTGGTGAATCATGCGACGGGGCCGGGCACGTTAAATGTCCAGACGATTGAGCGTGCGCTGGGCCGGGCGCCGATGCTCACCGTGCCATTTGACTCTAATCAGGCTGTGGCGCTGATCCAGGGCAATCCGCTTATCTTGAGCCACCCGAATGGTCCCCTGGCGGTGGCGGCGCAGCGGCTGGCCGGACATGTGCTATCCACCGTGCACCAGCCGGGGAGCTGACGTCCGCAAAGCATGTGGGGGGCAGCAGCAAGGTTGCTGCCCCCGGTTTTTATTAATGCCCCGGGTTTTGGATAAACAGGTGAGGTACCTAAGCGCCCAGGTCCTCTACTCGTGCTGAGTGGATTCTTCCTTTTTATTCCCTCTCTTTTCTTTTCTCCCTTCCCGTGGCCCTCCGGACCACGGGAAGG
>JAUQQB010000564.1 GCA_030550075.1 Chloroflexota bacterium
TGGCGGATGCTTTGTGCCATGGGCGCCTGGTGTTCGTGCTGGAGGGCGGCTATCATCGGGACGCGCTGGCCTATGGGGTGCTGGCCGCCTTTCGCCTCTGGCTGGGCGATGAGGACGTGGTGGACCCGCTGGGCCCGCCCCCACGGGCCGATGAGCCTTCCGTGGAAGGACTCATCGCCAACGTCCGTCGCCTCCATCGGCTGGAATGATGGATTAGGAGTTACGCAGCTGGGAGCCCGCGAGAAGAGGTGGAATGGCTCCGCCCCCCAGGGGAAAACCCGCTGCGTAGCTCCTATAATGGATGATGGCGCTTATCAATCCCGGTCTTCATCTCGTTCAGGCACAGAAAGGCCAATGGGTGATTCCAGCGAACGGATTTTCATTAAGCTGGGCGGCTCGCTGATCACAGATAAGCGTCGGGAACGGCGGGCTCGCATCCGGGTGATCCGCCGGCTGGCCCGGGAAATCCGGGAGGCCCTCGCGGAGCGGCCGGGGCTGCGGATCCTGGTCGGCCATGGCAGCGGCTCCTTCGGTCACGCGGCGGCCGCCCGCACCCGGATCTATCAGGGGATCTCCCGTCCGGAGGACTGGTGGGGGTTCGCCGAGGTGGCCCTCGCGGCCGCGGAGCTCCATATGCGGGTCCGTCGGGCCTTCCATGAGGCGGGCCTGCCCACCCTCAGCATCCTGCCCTCCGCGGTCGCGGAGGCGGCCGCAGGGCTTCCCATCCACTTTGAGATCCGGGCGTTCCAGCGCGCATGGGAGGCCGGCCTGATCCCCCTGACCGGAGGGGATGTGGTCTTCGATCGGGAACGGGGGGCGACGATCCTTTCCACTGAAGCCGTCTTCGATGCCCTGCTGGAGCCTCTCCGTCCCACCCGCATCCTGCTGGTCGGAGAGGTGGAAGGGGTTCTGGCAGACGGACCGGGGGGACATCAGGTGATCCCCCATTTGACCCCCGAGCGGTTTCGAGAGATCCAGGAGGCCGTAGGGGGCTCCCATGGGATCGATGTCACCGGAGGGATGCGGGCCAAGTTAGAGATGGCGTTGCGCTGGGTGGAAAGGGATCCGGATCTGGAGGTCTGGATCTTTTCTGGACGGCGCCCCGGTGCGCTTCGGGAGGCGCTGCAGGATCCCTTCCGGATTCGAGGGACGCGGATCACCCGAAGGTGAGGAACGGGACGGGAGGAAGAGCTGGAAGCCTCCCCGCTTCTATCCCCTTTTCCATTTCCCTCTTGATGTTTGCGATCGAGCAAAGCATACTTAGAGATGGAAGCTGCTCTGTTGCGATCCTTGTGGCGCCCACTCGGGTTCGGCGTTTGCCCCTAAATAAAGCCCCCAGGTTGCAACAGGGCAGATGGAGGAGCGTATTGAGAGCACGCTGAAGGCGGATCTCTGTTGCGCAACTCACCTGGGGGTGCGGGTGGACGGCGAAGCCGCTCGCCACAAAAGGTTTCAATTTCGCCTAAGGGCGGAGGATCCCTTGGACAACAAGACGATTCGCCTGACGGCGCTGGCCTCGTGCGCGGGTTGAGCCAGCAAAATGGCCCCCGAGGCCCTGGCGCACGTGCTGCGCCGGCTCCACGATGAAATGCCCTCGCTGCCTCATCCGGCCGTCCTGGTCGGGCTGGAGGCGCCGGATGACGCGGCAGTCTACCAGCTGGACGAGGAGACGGCCCTCGTCCAGAGCACGGACTTTTTTCCGCCCGTGGTGGACGATCCTTACGCTTACGGTGCCATCGCCGCGGCCAACGCCATGAGCGATGTCTACGCCATGGGGGGCGAGGTCCGCTTCGCCCTCAATCTGGTCGCCTTTCCGGACGGCCTGGATCTGGAGATCCTGGTTCGGATCCTGAAGGGGGCAGCGGACAAGGTCACCGAGGCGGGTGGGGTGATCCTGGGCGGTCATACGGTGACCGACCGCGAGCCGAAATTCGGGCTGGTGGTCACCGGGGTGGTGCATCCCCGGCGGATCCTGCGGAAATCCGGCGCCCGGCCCGGGGATGTCCTGGTCCTGACCAAGCCCCTGGGCAGCGGGGTGATCACCACGGCCCTGAAGCGGGA
>JAUQQB010000057.1:0-8430 GCA_030550075.1 Chloroflexota bacterium
CCCCTTCGGCCTTTTGCCAGCCGGCAGGCTTCCCTGGAAGGACGATACGCCCATTGATCACGTTGATGGTCAAAGTTTGATCGATTCTGATTATTACTTGACATTTCAATCGAAATCGATTAGTATATGGAACGGAGGTGCTCATGCAGGCGGCGCGGCGAGAGCAGATCCTTCAGATCCTGAGTGAGCGGTCCTTCGCCACGGCAGAGGAGTTGGCGCGGCTGACGGGTGCTTCGCTGCCGACGATCCGTCGGGATCTTCAAGCGCTGGCGGAGGAGGGGTTGATCATTCGCACCCGGGGCGGAGCCTCCCTGGGCACTCCGGGGATCGGTCACGAGATCCCGTATCTGACCCGGGCCCGGGTGCAGCTTCCGGAGAAGCGGGCGATCGCCCGCGCGGCGCTGGACTTCATTCGGGAAGGCGATGTGATTGCCCTGGACGTGGGCTCCACCACCTTCGAGCTGGCCCGTCTTCTTCGCCCTCGCCGGAACCTCACGGTGTTTACCGCTTCTGTTCCTATCGCTCAGCTATTGGCCAACACCGAGATCTCCGTGTTCCTGTTGGGTGGCCAGTTGCGCAAGAAAGAGCTCTCTATTGTGGGTCCTCTGGCGCTGCGGATGGCCGCCCAGTTTTACTATGACCGGTTCTTCATGGGGGTGGCCGGTTTGGATCCGGAAGCGGGGTGCACGGATTTTAGCCTGGACGATGTGGAGGTGAAGAAAGTCTTCCTGGAACGTTCGCGGGAAATTATTGTCCTTGCAGATCACACCAAATTAGGCCACATCTCTTTCACCGCCATCTGTCCGATCCAGCGGGTGCACCGGGTGATCACCGATGCGGGGGCGGATCCTCAGATGGTCGCCCGGTTGCGGGAGCTGGGGGTAGCGGTGCGGGTGGTGCCTGTGGTTGAAGATCGCCGGGAAGGGCGTCAGAGCTCTCCAGCCCGATCGCTTTAAGGGAAATTGAGAGCTCTCAGCATTCTCTTAAAGGAGCGATCTGGATGTCCTGGATGCGGGATATCTTCGGGGTCTCCAAGCCTGTGATCGGGATGGTGCATCTTCCGGCTCTTCCGGGCTCTCCTCTATATGACACAGGGAAGGGGATAGAGGGGATCCTGGAATGGGCCAGGCGGGATTTGCATGCGCTTCAGGAAGGCGGGATCGACGCGGTGATGTTCTGCAACGAGAACGATCGCCCCTACACCCTGCGGGCGGATCCAGCGACAGTGGCGGCGATGGCGGCGGTAGTGGGGCGATTGCGTGCTGAGATCGGGGTCCCTTTTGGGATTGATATCCTGTGGGATCCTTTTGCAGCCCTGGCCGTCGCTCACGCAACAGGCGCTCAGTTTGTCCGGGAGGTGTTTACCGGCGTTTACGCCAGTGATATGGGGCTCTGGAGCCCCTCGGTCGGGGAGGTCCTGCGTTACCGGCGGGCGATTGGAGCGGAGGGGGTGCGCTTGCTGTTTAACATCAACGCCGAATTCGCAGCCCCGCTGGGGAACCGGCCGCTGGCAGAGGTGGCCCGCTCGGTGGTGTTCTCCAGCCTTCCCGATGGCATCTGTGTCTCCGGTCCCATGACCAGTATGCCGGTGCGGGCAGAAGACCTTCGGGCTGTCAAGGAGGCGGTGGGCTCCATTCCGGTTTTCATTAACACAGGCGCCCGGCATGACAACATTGCAGAGCTATTGCCCTTCGCCGACGGGGTGATTGTGGGGTCCAGCTTGAAGGTGGACGGGATTACCTGGAATCCAGTGGACCCGGAGCGGGTGCGGTCGTTTATGGCGATTGTCCGCCGGCTTCGGGCGGAAGGGTAAGGCGAGATGGCCCGGGTTGAAGTAGAGGGTTTGACCAAACGCTTCGGACGCGTGGTGGCCGTTCAGGACTTCAGCCTGAAGGTCGAGGAGGGAGAGCTGGTCTCCCTTCTCGGGCCATCCGGGTGCGGGAAAACCACCGTTCTTCGCTGTATTGCCGGTTTCGAACGGCCAGACGCGGGCCGTATCATCGTGGACGGACAGGTTCTGAATGATGTGCCTCCCGAGCGGCGGAACATCGGCATGGTCTTCCAGACCTATGCCCTTTTCCCGCACATGACCGTGGCGGAGAACATTGCCTTTTCCCTGATGATTCGAGGCCGCCCTCGGGAGGAGCGGGAGCGTGTGGTGAAGGAAATGCTGGAGCTGGTCCATCTGGAGGGTATGGAGGATCGCTATCCTCACCAGCTCTCCGGCGGTCAGCGCCAGCGGGTGGCCCTCGCCCGTGCTCTGGCGATGCGCCCCAAGGTACTGCTCCTCGACGAACCCCTTTCCGCCCTGGACGCCAAGATCCGGGAGGAGTTGCGAGGGGAGATCCGACGTATTCAGAAGGCTCTGGGGATCACCACCCTGTATGTCACCCACGATCAAGAAGAAGCGTTAGCCCTTTCCGATCGTGTGGTCGTGATGAATATGGGGATCATCGAGCAGATAGGAACCCCGGCGGAGATTTACAACGCTCCGCGGACTTCTTTCGTAGCGAGGTTCGTGGGGACGATGAATCTCCTGCAGGGTCGGTTCGAATCCGATGGACATTTTGTTTGGAAAGGAACGATGTTCCGAATCCGCCCTCATCCAGAGATCCGTGGAAGCCGTGAGGTATATCTGGCCCTTCGTCCGGAGCGCCTGAAAGTTGCCTCCCTCCCGGAACAGATCCCGCCTGATCATAACCGGATCCCCGGCCGCGTGGAGTGGGTAACGTTTCTCGGGCCCATCGGTCGTCTTACGGTGCGCAGCAATGAGGAATTGTTGCAGGTGGACCTGCCTTCCGATGAGGCGGTTCGCTTCCCGATCGGCTCGCTGATTTGGATTCACTTTCATCCCGAATCCGCCCATCTGGTGCCGAAAGAGCCTTAGCGCTTCGTCGCATGATGTTTTGGGGATTGGGGGCGGGGACCGCGAGTCAAAGGCTCTCGGCCCTGGCTTCTCCCGCTCGCACCCCGTCGAAATGAGGCATCTGGAGATGGTCGCCTTTGGCTTTAAGGGACCAAATGCAGAGCAGGTGGGCGATGCGGAAAGCTGGCTGCCGGATCTGCGAGCGGCGGGCTTCTCCTGGATGGAGATCCGGGCTCCAGAAGCGCCGGATCCCACCTGGGAAGCCACGTTGCGGGAATGGCGGGAGCGATACGGATGGTCCCTGGCTGTCCACGCCCGTTTCTTTGGCGTCAATCTATCAAGCCCGAACCCCCGGGTGCGTCGGGCTGCTGTCGAAGTGGCTCTGGAAGATCTGATGTTCGCAGCGCGGATCGGTGCCCGACGGTTGAATGTGCATGCGGGGGATGTGAACTGGTATGATGTTCCCCCGCCTCATCATGCTGCTCATGCCACGATGGTGTGTGAGCTCAACCGGCTGCGCGCTCAGCATCTGGCGGCGGCCGCCGTTTCCATCTCGGAGATCGGAGAGGCCGCTCGGGCGATGGGCATAGAGGTCGTGGTTGAAAACCTCTATAAGCCATGGGAGTTACTGTGCACACCCGAGGAAGCCCATGCTTTCCTGGAGCGGCTGGAGCCATCGATTGGCTTCACTCTGGATGTTGGCCATGCCCGCATAGCGGGATGTTCCCCTATCGCCTTTATAGAAACTTTGAACGGTCGGATCCGCCATATGCATCTCCACTGGAATGATGGGCACTTTGATACCCATGATTTCCCGGATCTATCCAATCCGGATTTGCAAGAGATCATTCGGGCAAGTATGCGTTTGAGCCCTCAAGCCTTGCTGGTGATCGAGATCCTGCCCGGATCATCGAATGGAAGGCTCGAGCAATTTTGCGAATGGCCTGCTCAGGTCTCTGCGGTTCTACAGACAGAAGCTGTGAAAAAGATTTGACAGGGTCTGAAACCACCCCTCATCAAGATTTCAAGGACACTTCGCAGTGTGGGTGCTACTAACAGAGTGAATCGTGATCCTTTCTCACAAAGGAGGTTGCCATGCGTTCTCAGTGGTTTGTTGGGCTGATGATCGTTACGCTGTTGCTGGCGGCCTGTGCCCCGGCTGCCACGCCGACTCCAACGCCTGCGCCGCCAGCAGCTCCCACGCCGGCCCCCGCTACCCCCACGCCGGTTCCGCCTACCCCGACGAAGACGCTGGAGCAGATGACCTTTGAGGAACGGATCGCTTTCCTGGCCGAGAAAGCGAAGGCGGAGGGTGGGGTCATCAACTCCTACGGGATGCCCGAGATCTGGGCGAACTATGGTGGGATTTACGCCGAGTTCAAGAAGCGTTTCGGGATCACTCAGCAGGACATTGATATGGGCAGTTCGGTGGTCCTGGCGCGGATGACCGAGGAGAACGCCAGCAAGAATGACGTGGCGGACCTCAAGCCGGCCTTCGCAGCTGAGCTGGCCAAGCGGGGGCTCACGGCAGATTACAAGGTCTCCTGCTGGGACAAGCTTCCGGAGGGCCAGAAAGGGCAGGATCCGAATACGGGTTCGGTGTGGTATGTCGGATATAAGGGCACGCTGGGGTGGATCGTGAACACCAATCTGATCAAGACCATCCCGCGCGCCTGGAAGGATCTGGAAAACCCCGAATATAAGAACATGATCGGGTATCTGGATCCGCGGGCTACCGGGACGGGGATCAACACGGTGGAGGCGGCCGCATATGCCGTCAGTGGCGATCCTTACAACTACAAGGCGGGCGCGGAGTTCCTGGGTCGCCTCCACAAGATGGGACTGGTGGCCAGTGTGGATCCCAAAGTCACGGTGGATAAATTCCAGCGAGGCGAGATCGGGATCCTGATCAACTTCGATTACAACCTGCTGAAGTGGAAGGAGGAACTGGGGGTCCCCAGCGAGGTGGTGATCCCAGCCGATGGAACGATCGCCAGCGGCGGCGGGGTGATCATCGCCAAGAACGCGCCGCATCCGTATACGGCTCGTCTGTTTATGGAGTTTCTGCTCTGCGGGGATGGCCAGAAGCTCTACGCTCAGGGCTTTGTCACGCCTATCCGCCCGGATGTGGAGCTGCCGCCGGAGGTGGCGGCGAAGTTCCCGCCCAAGGAAGCTTACGCCAGGGTGGTGATGATCGATTACGCGAAGGACGCCGCCATTTCGGAAGATTTGAAGAAAGCATGGGCGGAGGCGACGGGAGCCCCATAAGCGATCCGACGAAGGGGGAGGGAAAACCTCGCTTCCCTCCCCCTTCTAAACATCTGGGATCGGAGGCCAGGATGCCAGATACCACGGTTACGGCCGTGCGCAAACCCGTCGCGCGATGGTGGGAGGTTCGGCAGCTTACCGCCCTCTTACGCGCCGAGGTGCTATTGCTTCTCCCATTCGTTGTTTTCCTCGGCCTATTTGAAGTCTATCCGTTAGTGAACATGGGTATACGCAGCTTATTCGATCAAGATAGTGCGTTTACTATTCAAAATTATGTCAATGTGTTTACGAAGCCGCAGTTCCGAACGGCTATTCGAAACAGCCTTCTGTTCGCTTCAGCGGCGAGTTTGGTAGGAGGGATTGGGGGAACCTTTGTGGCGGCGCTGGCAGTTCGGCTGCCTCCGCGCTGGCGCAATTTTCTGTTATCCCTGTATGCGCTTCCGATGACGCTTTCGGGTCTGGTCGTCGCCTTCGCTTTTATTGTCTTGTTAGGCCGTAATGGCGTGCTGAATCTGATCGTCCGGCGGATCTTTGCTCTCCCCCCAACGGTGTATTTCAACCTGTATGACTGGCCAGGTATTGTAATGGTCTATGCTTTCTTCCAGATCCCTTTGATGACCTTAAGCATGGCTGCGGTGTTTGAGAACCTGGACCCCAGCCTGATCGAAGCTGCTCGCAATCTGGGGGCGCGTCCGTGGCAGGTCTGGCGATACGTGGTGATCCCGGTGCTCCTTCCGGGCTTCCTGGCGGGGATGAGCATTCAGTTCGCTGGGATGATGGGCGCTTTCGGGACGGTGTTGGCGCTGGTGGGGATGGCCAAGAACCTGCTTTCTCTGCAGATCTATTCCCACGCCTCGGAATCGACTTATAACTTGCCGCAGGCGGGAGCGCTGTCGATCGTGCTGATCGCGATTACAGCGACCGCCCTGGCCCTGCTGAGTTGGGGTGCCCGACGGCTGGCAAGGAGGGCGGCATGATCCGATGGGTCCTGTTTGTATTTCTGGTGCTCTACATCATCGTCCCCATGCTGATGCCAGTTATTTTCTCCTTCAGCGTGTTCTGGCAGGATATCCTTCCTCAGGGGTTCACGCTACGCTGGTATGAAGCCATTCTTACGCGCCCAGCGAATTATGAGGCCTTGATGGTCTCGCTGATCGTGGCCTCTAGCGCAGTTCTTTTAAACATCCTGATCACTGTCCCTGCGGCCTATGCTTTGAATCGAATGGGGTCTAAATGGGGTCAGCGCCTGCGCGAAGGGGCGATCATCCTCCCGCTGGTGTTCCCGCCCCTGGTGGTAGGCACTGCCCTTTTGCAAGCCTTTACCCGTCCCCCTCTGGCCCTGACGGGAACGCTGTGGATGGTCATCATCGCACATGCGATCCTGGGCTTCCCGTTTATGTTTCGTATTGTCCTGGCCGCCTTCCAGACGATCGATGAGCGGACATTGAGCGAGGCAGCAGCCAGCCTGGGGGCCAATCTCTGGCAACGGATGCGTTATGTGCTCATCCCCAACGTCCTGCCGGGCATTCTTTCGGGCGCTCTTCTGGTTTTCGCGATCAGCATGGGGGAATTTGAGGTGACATCGATGGTGGCCGGGTTCACTGCCCAAACGCTTCCCTTACGCCTCTTCCAGCAGATCCGGAACGATATGCGGGTGGCCTCAGCAATCACGGCCTTCCTCATTTACGTGTCCTTTCTCTCGTTTATTCTAATGACCTACCTGGGAACCCGAATGCGCCGTCTGCGGGCCATGTGAGGCGCCCGCATTTTGCTCAAAGAATGGGGTCGATAGCAAGCGATTTTCCTGATTTGCTTCCGATGCTCAGATCGATTCTGCCCTTAAGTGAACGAAAGGAGGTAGAAGATGTTCCGTCGAATTGTTCTGCTGATCACCGCTCTGGGGATGCTGGGGTTCTGGTTCAGCGCGTGCCGGCCAGCGGCACCCTCCCCGGTCACCTTAACCATCATTATGGAACAGGTGCCGGATACCGATGTGATTCGCAAGCTTCTCCCGGATTTTGAGAAGGAAAACGCGGGGATCAGGATCGTCATCGACGCGATGCCCTACGACGCGATGCGAGATAAGATTCTGGCCTCTTTCATGGCACCCAAAGCAACCTATGATGTGATCATCGTGGATAACCCCTGGATGGATGAATTCGTGGCTGGTAATTTCCTGGAACCGCTGGATGATCGCATTAAAGGAATCCCGGATTATGACTTCGAGGATTTCGTGAAGCCGCTGCAGGATATTGGGGTGGTTGGCGGAAAGATCTACGGCGTTCCGTTTTATAACTACGCTGTGGGCCTGATCGTTCGCCAGGATCTCTTTGACGATCCGGCTTATCGTGACGCTTATGAGAAGAAATACGGGAAGCCTCTGACACCGCCGACCACGCTGGACGATTATGTTCGGATCGCCCAGTTCTTTAAGGAGCAAAGCGGTGGGAAGATCTACGGCGCAGCGATGCAGCCCCAGCGGGGGTATAAGATCTTCGAGGAGTGGAAGAACTGGCTTTACGCTGCCGGAGGGAATCTCCTGGACGAGCAGGGGAATGTGATCATTGATCGCCCTGAGGCTGTCCGCGCTTTAGAGCTTTACATCGAGATGTATAAGACGGCCGCTCCTCCGAACTCGCTGAACTGGGGTTTTGATGAGGCGCTTCGAAGCATGGCCGCGGGCGAAGCTGCCACGATGATGAGCTACAACTGGATGCTCCCTACCCTGAACAACCCTCAGGGGCCCGCGGGTGCTCTGGCCGGGAAATTCGCCCTGTATGAGGTCCCCGGCGGCAAGGCGGTATTAGGGGCGTGGCACTGGGCGATCCCACGTAATGCACCGAATAAGGATGCCTCCTGGCGCTTTATCTCCTGGATCACTTCCAAGCGGATCGAGAAACAGCGGGTGATCCTGGGCGGAGCTCCCGTCCGAGCCAGCGTGATGAAGGATCCCGAGGTCTGGCAGAAGGGTTTCGGGCAAAGCTATTATGAGACCGTGCTGAGGATCCTCGAGGATGCGGAGCCCCTGGCCCGAGGCCCTAAAGCAGAGGAGAGCATTCAGGTGGTGGGCACCGAGCTCAATGCGGCGGTAGCTGGGGAGAAGACGGCGGAGCAGGCTCTGAAGGACGCAGCCGCTCAGGTCCGTCGGATCCTCGGTCGATGAGCGATAAACCTTTAGCGGGGGTGTGGGCCCCCTTAAGGGGCCCCAACCCCCGGCTCGCCCCCCCAGATGGGGGCGAAAGGTTGGGTGGTGGGGAAACAAGGGTGGGGCGTGGAAATGGGTTTTGTCTCAACCA
>JAUQQB010000057.1:8440-11158 GCA_030550075.1 Chloroflexota bacterium
GGCTCTGACGCCCGCCCCCGCCCCGGGCGGGGGTTCCCTGGTTCTCTGCGCTAAAACCCTTGGGGGGGGGGGGGCCCCCCCTTCCGGCCCCCCACCCCCGGGATCGCCCCTCCTGATGGAGGCGAAAGGATGGGTCGTCGAGATCGATGGCTGGGCCGTCGAATGGTGTTTCCTCTCATCCTGTTACTGCTGATCGTTCAGGGCTATCCGATGGCTTTCGCCGCATATATCTCGTTGCATGACTATCGACTCACGGCCTTAAACGAGGTCCGATGGGTAGGGGTGGCGCAATACATTGGATTGCTGGAAAACCCCTCTTACTGGATCGCCATGCGGAACACCATGATCTTTGTGTTTGGGGCAGTGGGATTAGAGCTGCTCCTGGGGTTCCTGCTGGCGTATCTGCTCTGGCGACCGGTGCCTGCCCAGAATGCCTTCCGGGCAATCCTCCTGACGCCCATGTTTGTAACCCCCATCGCGGTGGGTCTGATGTTTCGGTTTCTGCTGAACAACCAGCTGGGGATCATTCCCGTCTGGTTGCGAGCGCTGGGGGTGGAAATCGACTGGTTTGGACCGGATCTGGCCCTTTTCTCCCTCATCCTGATCGATGTCTGGCAGTGGACACCCCTGATGGTGCTTCTGCTGCTGGCAGGACTGGAGGCCCTGCCAGCGGAGCCCTTTGAGGCTGCGCGAGTGGATGGCGCATCTGAATTCCAGATTCTTCGGCATCTTACTATTCCGCTTCTCCGACCGGTGATACTGGCGGCCGTCCTCATTCGTATGCTGGATGCATTTCGCGTATTCGAGTATGTATATGCCATCACGCGGGGAGGTCCGGGGGAGCGGACGGAGACCATTCTGTTTTATATCTATCGCGTGGGGTTCCTTTACTTTCGACTGGGAGAAGCAGCAGCCATGGCCTTCACCCTGGCGGTGGTGATTTTCGTGCTGGTGGTGTTCCTCTTCCGCATTCTGCGACGTCAGGAGGCGCTCACATGACGGGGCTGGCTCGCGGCATTGCCGTGAGGGTTATGCCCACCATTACGGTGCTGCGCTGGAGGCGTCGGTGGCCGATTCTTTTCCGGTTCGGAATGCTCTCGATGGCTACCGTTTCTGTCCTCTTTCCCTTTCTATGGATTTTCCTGGCCTCCTTGAAGCCGCCCGTGGAATTGATTCGTCCTTCATTACTCGGCTTTGAGCCAACTGCCGTCAACTGGTCGGAGGTCTGGCTGAGCTCGCCCTTCGCGCGTTATTTCCTGAACAGTGTGATCGCGGGAGGGATCGGGATGATTGTCTCCCTGATCGTGGGGGCTCCGGCTGCCTATGCTTTTTCCCGTTTTCGGACGGGTGGAACAGGGCTGCGTTTTCTGATCCTGGCGGCTCAGATGATGCCCCCCGCCCTCTTCATCATCCCCTTCTTCTTAATGGCGTATTATGTCGGGCTTCTGGATACGGTCTGGGCGGTGGCGATCGCTCACCTGACGTTCATCGCTCCCCTGGTGACGTGGTTTCTGATCGGATTTTTTGAAGATGTGCCACGGGACCTGGAGGAGCAGGCGATGGTCGATGGCTGCACCCGGTGGCAGGCTTTTATAAGGATCGTGTTGCCGGCTGCTCGCCCAGGCCTGGGTGCCGCGGGTCTCTTCGCCTTCATTATGTCCTGGAACGAAATGTTTTATGCCCTGATGCTGGCGGGCGGGCACTCCAAGACCCTGCCCGTTGCGATTGCGGGCTACTGGACCTTCCGTGGCGTCGATATGGGTAAGATGTCGGTGGCCATCACCTCCGCAGCGATCCCGGTGATGATCGCTTCCTTCTTTGTGCAACGTTATCTGGTGCGAGGATTGGGAGGAGGTGCCCTTAAGGGCTAAGGAGGCATCGGTTTGAGAGAAACAGGTATGCCACGCGTCAACCAGGAGGTTGTGATGGCTCGCTTTGCCATGGGAATCGATGTGGGAACCAGCGGCGTCAAAGGGGTCCTGATCGAACCGGGCGGAGCCCAGATCGCCGAGGCTTATGCCCCTCACGATCTCCGCTCTCCCTATCCAGGGTGGTCGGAGGAGGACCCGGAAGAGTGGTGGCATGGAGTGATTTCCGTTTGCCGGCAGCTTCTTAAGGGTCGGGATCCCCGGGAGGTAGCAGCTGTTGGATGCAGCGGCATGGTGCCTGCTTTGGTTCTGCTGGACGAAATGGGGAATCCGCTGCGCCCCGCCATCCTTCAGAACGACGCGCGGGCGATTGAGGAGATCGAATGGCTTCGGCAGCATTTAGATCAGGATCAGCTCTTCGCCCGAACCGGCGGCTACACGAATCAGCAGCATGTGGGGCCGCGCCTGATGTGGATTCAGCGGCATGAGCCGGATGTCTGGCGCCGCACTCGCCGGGTTGTGGGCTCGTATGATTATATCGCTTATCGATTGAGTGGGGCCTGGTCTCTGGAAATCAATTGGGCTGTGGAGAGCGGATTGTTTAACATCTACCAGCGGATTTGGGATGAGACCTTCTTAAAATCCAGCAATTTGCATGAAGAATTGTTTCCGCCTGTGAGGTTCCCCACGGAGATCGTGGGCGAGGTGACCCGGAAAGCGGCGGAGGTGACAGGATTAGCACCCGGAACCCCTGTGGTCGCAGGAAGCGCAGACCACGTGGCTTCCGCACTAGCCGCTGGCCTGCGGGAGCATGGGGATCTGCTCATTAAGTTCGGAGCGGCCGGGGATA
>JAUQQB010000565.1 GCA_030550075.1 Chloroflexota bacterium
GGGTGGGGCCCTTCTGCCGCTTCGCGGGAGCTCCGAACGGAATGTGGCCCGGCTGAATAGTTACGAATAAACTTTATCCTCCCTCCCCGCGGCCTTTCGGCCGCGGGGAGGGGTCCCTCAACCCCTCGGGCAAAGGCCAACGACAATTGAAAAGCTCCGCACATCCTCGAGCTCTCTTGACAAAATGAAAATTCCGATTATATTTAAGGGCAAATCTGAAACCCCGAGTCTGCAATGCCTAGTCTGTTGTTCTGGATGGCGTGGATCAAAAAAGCCACTGCGCTTCGAGGCCCGGACGGTAGTCCGGTCCTGACGTAGTGGCTTTTTGTATTCGTCAGGATCTCAACCCCCAGGCTGCCGTCCGGTGGCCTGGGGGTTTTCTTTTTTAGGGCCTACCCGGGTAATCCTCTCCCTGGAAGCATTGGTGCAGGAAAGTTTTCGAGCCGGACAAGGCGTTGAAGGCATTCTACCTGATCCTAAACATCCGAGTTCATTCACAACCCTTTTGATGGAGGTGAACCATGCCCAGCGGGATCTGTCCGGAGTGTGCGGCCCATGTGCCGTTGCGGGAGGACGTGGTGCTCCATGAGTTCCTGACCTGCCCGGAATGTGGCACGGCGCTGGAGGTCATCTCGCTTTTCCCCCTGACCCTCGATCGCGCGCCCCAGGTGGAAGAGGACTGGGGAGAGTAGGAGGCGCTGCCGATGCAGATCGCCATGTTCTGCTCGCTAGTACGCACGGAGGAAAAGTGGCTGCTGGAAGCGTTCCAGCATCGGGGGGTGGAGACCGAGGTCGTCCACGATCGCTCAACGATCCTGGAGGTCGGGGTCTCCAACGGCTGGAACCGCTTCGACGCGGTGCTGATGCGCTCCCTCAGCCACTGGCAGGCCCTCCACGCCGCGCAACTACTGGAAGACATGGGCCTGCCGGTCATTAACCCGGCCGCGGTGATCCACACATGCGCAGACAAGCTCCTTACCACTGCAGCCCTCACCCGAGCAGGCGTTCCTACCCCTCGCGTTCGGGTCGCTTTCTCCCCAGAGGGCGCACTGCAGGCCATCGAGGAATGGGGCTACCCGGTGGTCCTCAAGCCGGTGCTCGGTTCGTGGGGACGGCTGCTGGCTCGGGTAAACGATCGGGACGCCGCGGAGGCCCTCCTGGAGCACAAAGAAACCCTGGGGGGCTTCGCCCATGGCGTCTATTACATCCAGGAATATATCCCCAAGCCAGGCCGGGACATCCGGGCCTTCGTCGTGGGCGGCGAAACCATCGCAGCGATCTACCGGTCCTCGGAACACTGGATCACGAACACGGCCCGGGGCGGCCGGGCCTCGAATTGCCCGATCACCCCAGAGCTGGCCGATCTCTGCACCCGGGCAGCCGCCGCAGTGGGCGGCGGGGTGCTGGCGATCGATCTTTTTGAGGATCCTCAACGGGGGCTCCTGGTGAATGAGATCAACCATTCGATGGAGTTCCGCAATTCCGTGGAGCCCACAGGCGTCGATATTCCGGGCACCGTCGTCGATTTTGTGATCCGGGTGATCCGGGATGGCTGGGCGTCCGCCCACTCCCGTCCTCTTCCTCAGGAGGTCCAGCGATGGAACGGGTCCGCGTGAGCATCGTGGGGGCCTCCGGCTACGTCGGGGGGGAGCTCCTGCGTCTGCTTTTGCGCCACCCATTCGTGGAGCTCGCCCAGATCACATCGGAGTCCCACGCCGGCGAGCCGGTCCATCGCGTGCATCCCCATCTGCGCCGGGCCGCAGCCCTGACCTTCTGCCGGATGGGGGATCTTCGACCCTGCGATGTGCTCTTTGTCGCCCTGCCCCACGGTGAGGTCGCCCCCCGGATTGAATCCTTCGCCGCCCTCGCGTCCATCGTGGTCGATCTCTCTGCGGATTTCCGACTCCGCGATCCCGAGGCCTATCGCCGTTGGTATGGCCGCCCGCATCCCCGACCGGAGTGGCTTCCCCGATTCATATACGGGCTCCCCGAGCGTTACCGGGAGGACCTGCGCGGGGCCCGTTATATCAGCGGGGTGGGCTGCAACGCGACGGCCG